>DASTWH010000208.1:0-7999 GCA_035758735.1 Gaiellaceae bacterium | reverse complement strand
GCGGCGTCAAGCAGAAGGCCGTCGGGGCGCGTCGGGCGGATGTGGATTTCTTCCTCGTGCCGGCCGGCGAGAACGCGGAGGACGCGCGGGATAATGCGAAGGGCCTGCCGATCATCCCTGTTGAAAGTTTTCAACAGGCGTTGCGACGGCTGGCAACGCCACGCATAAAGTGCTGAATTTGCAGGTACTTCGTCCTCACTGACAACACGCGCAATTTGCGGCCAATTCGTCCGGGCGGGGGTTGTCCGACCCGGACCTGCTCGCCAGAATGCTGGCTGGTCGTGAGGGGCGACCGGCAACCGAATGGCGGCAAAGAAGCGCATACCCGTGACCTGTGACGACTGCTTTTTTCGGCAGGAGGGTCTCTGCGCGCTGTCCGGCAACGTGCCCTGCCCGACCTTTCGCGCGGCGACGCGCGGTACTCTCGAGCCACCCCCGCAGCCTCGCCTCGTGCCACGCGTGCTGCAGCCGGTTCAGGTCGGTCAGGCCGCCTAGACTGCGGGCGTGAGCCCGCAGGACAGCGCGCCCCTCAAACCCGAGAGGGATACCCCCTGGAAGCTGATCGTCTTCGCCGTGCTGGCGGTCTACGCCCTGCTGATCATCTTCGTGAACCGGGAGCAGGTCGACGTCAGCTTCGTCTTCTTCTCGGCAAGGATCTCGAAGCTCGTGCTGATCCTGCTCTGCGTCGGGATCGGGTTCGCGGGCGGCTACCTGTTCGAGCAGCTCCGCGACCGACGCAGGCAGCGCTCGTCGTCAGCCGAGTAGCTGCATGACGCGCTCGACGCCCGCGGTGATCCGCTCGGGCGTCTCGTAGCTGTAGGCGAAGCGGGCGCTCGCGGCGCCGCCACCTGAGTCCGCGGCGAAGAAGCCTGGACCGGGAACGAACGCGACGCCCTCCCGCTCCGCGTCGGCCGCGAGCGCCGTTGCGTCCGCGCCGTCGAGCTCGAGCCAGACGAAGTAGCCGCCCGCAGGATGGCTCCACGAGACGCCGTCCGGTGCGCTCGCGTCGAGCGCGGTGAGCATGGCGTCGCGACGGGCTCGTAGCTCGGAGCGGACGCGCGCGAGGTTCGGCTCGAAGTTGCCGCGCGCGATGAACTCCGCGACGACGGCCTGCGGGAGGAACGGCGGCGAGATGTACGTGGAAACCGCCCGTTCCTCGAAGGCCGACGCGTGCGCCTCCGGAAGCACGAAGTAGCCGCTGCGGACGCCGGGGGCGACGGTCTTCGAGAACGACGACGTGTACGTCACGAGGTCGCCGCCCTCGAGCTCGAGCAGGCTGGATTCCGGGTCGCCCTCGAAGCGGACGAGCCCGTACGGGTCGTCCTCGAGGACGGCGAGCCCGTGCTCCTGCACGACCTCGACGAGCCGCGCGCGCCGGTCCGCCGAGAGTGTCCTTCCGCTCGGGTTCTGGAACGTGGGGATGGTGTAGAGGAACGACGGCTTCTCGCTGCGGCTCTCGAGCTCGGCGTCGAGCGCGTCGGGATCGAGCCCCTCGTCGTCCATCTCCAACGGAACGATCTCGACCCCCTCGCGAGCGAGGATCTTGAGCGGCCGGTCGTAGCTCGGCGCCTCGACGAGCACGCGACCGGGCGCGCGTGCGAGCTGCTCGGCCGCATAGAAGACGAAGCCCTGGAGGCCGCCGACCGTGAGAACGACCCGCTCGGCCGGAACGCCGTGTCGCTTCGCCACCCAGTCTCGGAGGGGGCCGTAGCCCCCACCCGGCCCGTACGCGAAGACCCTGTCACCGTCGCGCTGCGCAACCGCGTGGGCGCAGTCGGCGAGCTCCTGGGCGGGGACGAGCTCCGGCGCAGGCGCGCCTCGGGCGAACGAAATCGGTGATTCGGACACGTCGCCGAGGTTACGCGAAGAACGTGTCCTCGTCGGAGTACGGCGGCACGCAGCAGCAGAGCAAGGTCGTGCCCGAGTCGGCGGCCGTCAGCTGGTGCCAACTCCCCGGCGGGATGAGGATCGCGTCGCCCGGGCCGACGACTCGCCTGTCGCCGTCGACCTCCAGCTCTCCCCCGCCCTCGATGATCAGGTAGATCTCCTCGCTCCGAGCGTGGTAGTGCCGCTGCGTCGACTGACCGGCGTCCAGCGACGCCTCGGCGAGGCTCTGGAACTCCGTATGGAGGTACTCGCGGACCGTCGAGCCGTCCTTGGTCGTGAACGGCGTCGCGTCGTGCTCGCGGTTGCGGAGCTGCACGCTGCGACCTAACCGCGCTAGCCGCGGACGATCTCGGCGACGATCTGGGCGGCCTCGGTCGGCGTCTTCCCGACGCGGATGCCGCGTGCCTCGAGCGCCTCGCGCTTCGCCTCGGCTGTACCCGCCGAGCCGGAGATGATCGCACCGGCGTGTCCCATCGTCTTCCCGGGCGGCGCCGCGTAGCCCGCGATGTACCCGACGACCGGCTTCGACATCCCGGCTTCGATGAACGCCGCGGCCTTCTCCTCCTCGTCCCCGCCGATCTCGCCGACCATGATCACCTGCTCGGTCTGCTCGTCGGACTCGAAGAGGCGCAGGATGTCGATGAACGACGAGCCGACGACCGGGTCGCCGCCGATCCCGACGATCGTGGAGCACCCGAGCCCGAGCTGCGTGAGCTCGTGGCCGATCTGGTACGTGAGCGTGCCCGAACGCGAGACGAGCCCGACGGAGCCCTCGCGGAAGATCTCGGCCGGGATGATCCCGACGTTCGCTTTCCCAGGCGACAGCGCTCCCGGGCAGTTCGGCCCGACGACGCGCACCTCGCGGCTCTCGACGAATGCGTGCAGCCGGAGCATCTCGTGCGCCGGGACGCCTTCCGTGATGCAGACGACCGTGTGTGCGCCGGCCCCGACGGCCTCGTACATCGCGTCGGCCGCGAACGGCGCAGGGACGAAGACCATCGCAGTGTTCGCGTCGGTCTCGCGGACCGCGGCCGCCACCGAATCGAAAACGGGGATGCCGTCGACGTCCTGCCCGCCCTTGCCGGGGGTGACGCCCGCGACGACGTTCGTCCCGTGCGAGCGGTTGCGCAGGCCGTGGAAGCGCCCCTCGGAGCCGGTCAGGCCCTGGACGACGAGGCGCGTATCCGAGTCGACGAGGATCGCCATCAGGCCGCCAGCTCCACCGCTCGGCGCGCACCGTCGAGCATCGTGGCCTCGGTCGAGAGGTTCGGCAGTGCGGCCTCCCCGAGGATGCGCCTGCCCTCCTCCGCGTTCGTCCCGTCGAGTCGCACCACGATGGGGAGCTGGAGCCCCATCTGGCCGACCGCCTGCAGGATCCCGCGCGCGACCTCGTCGCAACGGGTGATGCCGCCGAAGATGTTGAAGAAGATCGCCCGGACCTGCGGGTCGCGCATGATGACCTCGAGCGCATCCACGACACCCTGCGCGTCACCGCCGCCACCGAGGTCGCAGAAGTTCGCGGGACGGCCGCCGGCGAACGTCACGACGTCGACGGTCGACATCGTGAGACCCGCTCCGTTCCCGAGAACCCCGACCTCGCCGTCGAGCTTCACGTACGTGACGCCCTTCTCGCGAGCGAGCGCCTCGAGCGGATCTGCCGCCGAGACGTCCCGCAGCTCCGCGATGTCCGGATGCCGGAAGAGGGCGTTGTCGTCCACGGAGAACTTCGAGTCGAGCGCACGCACCTCGCCCTCGGGAGTGACGATGAGCGGATTGATCTCGCAGAGCATCGCCTCGGTCGCGAGGAACGCGTCGTAGAGCTTCTGGACGATCGAGGCGATCTGCTTCTGCTCACCGGGATCCGTCACACCTCCGTCGTAGACGAGCCGGCGCGCGTGCCACGGATGGCAGCCCTCGAACGTGTCGACGTGGAGGCGCACGAGCGCGTCAGGATTCGTCTCCGCGACCTCCTCGATCTCCATCCCGCCCTGCGTCGTGAACATGAAGAGCGGCTTCTTCGCGCTGCGGTCGAACGTCAGCGAGAGGTAGTACTCGCGCTCGATGTCCGAGGCGCGCTCGATCCACAGCTTCGTCACGACGTGGCCGCGGATGTCCATGCCCAGGATCTCCCGCGCGCGCGCCTCGACCTCGTCGCCGGTCCCGGCGAGCTTGATCCCGCCGGCTTTGCCGCGGCCGCCGGTGAGGACCTGCGCCTTCACCACGACCGGATAGCCGAGCTCCTCGGCCGCCGCGCGCGCACCCTCCGGATCGAGTGCGAGACGGCCCTCGGACACCGGGATCCCGTGGCGCCGGAAGAGCTCCTTCCCCTGGTACTCGTGGAGGTCCAAAGCGCGCGCGAGTCTACCGCTCGACTCCGGAGCCCCGTCGCGCCGTGTGCGAGCATCTCCGCCGGTTGAGCCGGTCCTCCCTCATCGTCCTCCTCGCACTCGGAGCCACGTTCGCGGGCTTCGTCCTGGCATCCAACGCCGAACGCCTGCGAGGAGACGACTCGGACGTCGCGCCGAGCGTCGCGGCCGGCCCGCAGCTCGCTGAGCTCGACTGGAACGAGGCGTACGGCGAGGGCGAGCAGATCCTCTTCACAGTGGACCGCCTCGAGGTGACCGAGTCGGGATGGAGAGCGCAGGTCGGGATCGACAACCGCACCCAGGCGGGCTGGGAGCTCGCGCCGGGCGCGACACCGGAGGGATCGTTCGGCCTCCAGCTCTTCGAGACGGGGGACAAGGCCGAACTGGACGAGCGCAATCGGGCCGGCACGCTCCCGGCGGTGCGCGAGGCAACGCGCTACGCGCCCGAACTACCGCGCATCCTCGAGCCCGGAGCCTCGTGGCACGGAACGATCTCGGCGCCCGGCCCGCTCCTCGCAGGCAGCTACGCGCGCGTGGTGTTCGGGACGCTCGTCGCGGTCGGCAAGCCGCCCGAGGACATGAGCGACGTCGTCGTGTGGATCACCGACCACCGGTACCAGCTCAAGCCCTGAGTCACGGCACGACGCGCGCCGTGAACCCGGCCTGCGGCTCGGGATCGGCGCCGCAGCTCGCGGGAACGGTCGGCCCGATCCGCCCCTCGACGACGGCGGCATGCTCGCGGCCGTCGTGGCTCCTGAACCGCACCAGGGTGTCGTCGGCGGCGACGAGACCGAGGTCGTCGACTGCCACGAGCTGCTCGGCGCTCCGCACAGCGAGCTCCGCAGCCTGCACCCGGGCTGGGTAGGCCACGCGCCCACGATAGTGCGCGAGGTCGATACGCCCGGCGAGCGCGTCCACGACGACGGGTACCGCGCCGTCGGGCGCGAGGCGGCCGAGGTGGACCCCGACGGGCAGGACGAGCACATTCGCCGCGAAGCGGTGGCCGCCCTGATGCGACGAGAGCCAGACCTCGTCCTCGCCCAGGGTCTCGGTGAGAGCAGCGTAGACGGCCGTACCCCGAAGCGCGCAGCAGGCGTCGCGCATCCCGTGACCGCACACGAGGACGAGCCTCGCGTCGGTTTGGTCGCCACCACGAGCGAGATCGGTCGCCGCGAGGTCGCCCGGGGTTTCGAGCTCGAACCGTCGCACGTCTGCGCGGGACTCGCCCGCGTGCACGACGAACGCGAGGGTGCCGCCCGATCGTGCTCGACCCGGGCGGCGGACGAAGAGCAGTCGCGAAGAGGGCGTGCTCTCGAGCCATTCGGCAGCGACGCGGCGAGCCTCCTCGGGCAGGCCCGCTCCGTCGCCGACGTCGCGTTGCCAGGTCCCGGGAACCTCGATCAGGAGCCAGTTCTCGACGTTTGTGGCCGTCGCTCCGAGCGGCTCACCGGCGAGCTCGGACAGATCGGCGCACCGGGGCGGCGTGCTCACTCGCTTGCGAGCACGCAGATGACCTGACCGTTCGCCACCTGGTCGCCCGGCGCCACCGCCAGCTGCGCCACGACCCCGTCGCCCGACGAGACGATCTCGTTCTCCATCTTCATCGCCTCGACGACGCAGATGAGGTCGCCCGCCCGCACGGCGGCTCCCTCGCTCACGGCGACGGAGAGCACCGTCCCCTGCATCGGGCTCGTGATCGCGCCCACCGCGGCGCCGGCAAGCGCCTTGCTCCGCTCCCGGTGGCGATGGGCGAGCTCGACCCAGGGCGGCTCCGGAGCACGCACGCGGACCTCGTGCCGACGGCCGTCGATCTCGACGGCGAGGACCTGCTCCGACGTCGACGGCCGGCCGTCGAGCGCGACAGCCGCCGCGCTCCGATGGGATCGCTCGAGCTCCTCCGCGCGGGTCGCGAGGCTCTCCGACTCGACGACGCCGCGGCAGGTCCCGCCCTCGACGAAGCACGGCGTCTCGAGGAGCGCGCGGTGGAACCCGAGCAAGCTCGCAGGCCCGTCGATGACGAACTCCTCGAGCGCCCGCAGCATCCGCCGACGGGCGTGCTCGCGGTCGACGTCGTGGACGATCAGCTTCGCGATCATCGGGTCGTAGAGCTCCGAGATCTCGTCGCCGGCGCGAACGCCCGAGTCGACGCGCACGCCGATCCCCGCCGGCTCCCGGTAGGCCGTGATCCGGCCCGGCGAGGGCCGAAACGAGTGCGACACGTCCTCGGCATTGATTCGGCACTCGATCGCGTGCCCGCGAAGGACGACCTCGTCCTGCGAAACCGACAGTGGCTCGCCGGCGGCGACGCGGATCTGCTCGCGCACGATGTCGATACCGGTCACGGCCTCGGTGACCGTGTGCTCGACCTGCACTCGCGTGTTCATCTCGAGGAAGTAGTAGGAGCCGTCGACGTCGAGCAGGCCTTCGATCGTCCCCGCCGATCGGTAACCGACGGCACGAGCTGCCTCGATCGCGATGCCTCCGATGCGTGTCCGTAGCTCGTGATCGACCGCAGGAGACGGGGTCTCCTCGACGAGCTTCTGGTGTCGCCGTTGGATCGTGCAGTCGCGCTCTCCGAGGTGGATGACGTTGGCGTGCGAATCGGCGAGAACCTGCACCTCGACATGGCGCGGATCCTCGAGGTACCGCTCGACGTAGACGGCCGCGTCGGCGAAGTACGCCTCGCCCTCGCGCCCCGCGCTCTCGAACGCACGCTCGATCTCATCTGCAGATCCGGCCACGCGCATCCCCTTGCCGCCTCCTCCCGCCGACGCCTTGACGACGATCGGGTAACCGATCTCCTCCGCGGCCGCGCGCACGTCGTCGACGGACGTCGCAGGAGTTGTGGTGCCGGGGACGATGGGGACACCCGCCGCATGCATGCGCTCGCGCGCCGCGATCTTCGAGCCCATCGCCTCGATCGCCTCGGGCGGGGGCCCGATCCAGACGAGGCCGGACTCCTCCACACGGCGCGCGAACGCCGCGTTCTCAGCGAGGAACCCGTAGCCGGGGTGCACCGCGTCGGCGCCTGAGCGGAGGGCGATCTCGACGATCAGATCCGCACGGAGATACGACTCGGTCGCTGGCCCGGGGCCGAGCAGGTACGCCTCGTCGGCCTGAATGACGTGGAGTCGATCGCGATCGACCTCCGAGTACACCGCGACCGACCCGATCCCGAGCTCGCGCAGCGTGCGGAATACGCGAATCGCGATCTCGCCGCGATTGGCAACGAGGATCTTCCGAAAGGCCGCCACGGGACGCGTATTCTCCCCGACGGTGAGCCTCCCGGACCAGCTCACGGTCGCTCGGATCGCCGCGGTCCCGGTCGTGGTGGTGCTCTTCGCGTGGGACTTCCCGAACCACGCGTACTGGGCGACGGCGGTCTTCGTCGTCGCGATGGCAACCGATCAGATCGACGGCTGGCTCGCCCGCCGCAGCGGCACGAGCTCGGCGCTCGGCACGCTGCTCGACCCCGTGGCCGACAAGGTCCTCGTCCTCGCCGCTCTCGTCATGCTCATCGGCGAAGGCGTCGCGCCCGCGTGGATGATCACACTCATCGTCGTGCGCGAGATCCTCGTCTCGGGCCTGAGACTCGCCGCGGTGGAGCGCGGCGTCGTCCTCGGCGCGCGCGATCTGGGCCGCGCCAAGACCTGGGCGCAAGCGCTTGCGGCTACGATCGCCGGGCTCGCGGCCGCAGGGCTCTGGAGCAACGACGTGGCGTGGTGGGCTCTGCTGATCGCGCTCGT
>DASTWH010000147.1:0-6990 GCA_035758735.1 Gaiellaceae bacterium | reverse complement strand
CCAGGGCGGGAGTCCCGGGTGAGCCCGGTGGTCACCCGGTCGGCGATCGCTCCGCCTCGAGCTGACCACCCGGCCGACGAGCCGGCCCAGAGAGACGCCGCCACGTCCCAGCCCGCGAGCCGGCGATGGACGGCGTCGCCCGCACTTCTCGCCGCTCTCTTCGTCGGCATCGCGCTCGTCGCGATGTGGGTCGCGCGAAAGGCACTCCCTATCATTCGCGCCCGTGAGCGCTCCGGAGACGCCGAGAAAGATCCTGGTCGCCGTCGCGTGGCCGTATGCGAGCGGCCTGCGTCACATCGGACATGTCGCGGGCTTCGGCGTCCCGTCCGACACATTCGCCCGCTACCACCGGCTGCGCGGGAACGACGTCCTCATGGTCAGTGGGACGGACGAGCACGGCACGCCCGTGATGGTGGCGGCCGACGCAGCCGGCGAATCGCCGCGTGAGACCGCCGACCGCTTCAACGGGTTCATCCGCGAGGACCTTCGCGCGCTCGGGTTGTCGTACGACCTCTTCACACGGACGACGACGAAGAACCACTACAGCGTCACGCAGGATCTCTTCCGGACGCTCTACGCGAAGGGCTACATCGTCGAGCAAGAGGCGCTCGGGGCGTTCTCTGCCTCCACCGGCCACACACTCCCGGACCGCTACATCGAGGGGACGTGCCCGATCTGTGGGTTCCCGAACGCGCGTGGCGATCAGTGCGACAACTGCGGGAACCAGCTCGATCCGACCGATCTGATCGAGCCGCGCTCCAAGATCGACGGGACGCCCCCGGTGTTCCGCGAGACGAAGCACCTCTTCCTCGAGCTCCCGGCGTTCAAGGATCAGCTGACGGAGTGGATCTCGGGCCAGACCGGTTGGCGCCAGAACGTGCGGCGCTTCTCGCTGAACTTCGTCCAGGAGCTGAAGCCGCGACCAATCACGCGCGATCTCGACTGGGGCGTCCCGATTCCGGTCGAGGGGTACGAGGGCCGCGACGACAAGCGGATCTACGTCTGGTTCGACGCGGTCATCGGCTACCTCTCGGCGTCGATCGAGTGGGCCCACAATCGTGAGACGCCAGACGCGTGGCGCGACTGGTGGCAGGACCAGGCGGCGGAGCACACCTATTTCATGGGGAAGGACAACATCGTCTTCCACACCGTCATCTGGCCGAGCATGCTGCTCGGCTACGGCGAGGGAGGCGAGTACGGGGCGGGACGAGGCGCGCTGAAGCTCCCGGACAACGTCGCCTCGAGCGAGTTCCTGACGATGGAGGGAAAGAAGTTCAGCGCGAGCCGCGGCGTCCAGATCCTCGTCCGCGACTTCCTGAGCCGCTACGACGCCGACGCGTTGCGCTACTTCCTCACGGTCGCCGGCCCGGAGACGCAGGACACGGACTTCACGTGGTCGGAGTTCGTCCGCCGCAACAACGACGAGCTCGTCGCGACCTGGGGCAACCTCGTGAACCGCACATTGCAGAGCGCGTTCAAGAACTTCGGCTCGGTGCCGACCCCAGGGCCATTGTCCGCCGAGGACGACGCGCTGCTGCGCGAGGTCGAGCACGGGTTCGAATCCGTCGGATCCCTCATCGAAGCGGCCCGGTTCCGGAACGCCCTCCAGGAGGCGATGCGGATCGCCGGGCTCGGCAATCAATACCTCGCCGACCAGGCACCCTGGGCGAAGCTCGAGTCGGAGCCCGAGCGCGCCGGGACGATCCTGTACGTCGCCCTTCGCGCGATCGACAGCCTCAAAGTGCTGCTCGCGCCATTTCTGCCGTTCTCGGCGCAGCGTCTCCACGATCTCCTCGGCTACGACGACGTGATCGCCGGTGAGCTCGAGTTCCGGACGGTCGTCGAGGACGGCGCGGAGCACGTCGTGCTCACGGGCGACTACGGCTCCTGGTCGGGGCGGTGGGAGCCCAGCGGTCTGCGGTCCGGTCAGACGCTTCGTGAGCCGAGCCCGCTCTTCGTCAAGCTCGACCCCGAGCGTGTCGTCGCCGAGGAGCTCGAGCGGATGGAGGCCGCGACGACCGCGTGACGGACTCGCACGCGCACCTCGACGCGTGCGACGAGCCTGCCGACGTGCTCGTCGAGCGTGCTCGAGCGGCGGGCGTCACACGGATCGTCACGATCGGCACCGGCATCGACTCGGGTCGAGCCGCGCTCGGGCTCGCCGAGCGTCACGCGGGCGTCTACGCGGCGCTCGGCATCCACCCGCACGAGGCTGCGGCGCCCGAGGCCGAGCGGATGGACGAGCTCCGCGATCTCCTGCGGCATCCGAAGGCCGTCGGCGTCGGAGAGACGGGCCTCGACACGGTACGAGGCTTCGCGACGCCTGAGCGGCAGCGCGGTCTCTTCGCTGCGCACCTCCGCCTCGCCGACGAGCTCGCGCTCCCGGTCGTCGTCCACAACCGCGAGGCCGACGACGACACGGCATCCGCGCTCGCGAGCTTCGACGGCACCGTGATCCTGCACTGCTTCTCCTCGCCGTCGCTCGTCTCCGCGGCGGTCGAGCGCGGCTACTTCGTGTCCTTCGCGGGGAATGCGACGTACCCCAATGCGGTGGCGTTGCGCGAGGCAGCGAAGGTGATCCCGGCGGACCGGCTCCTCGTGGAGACGGACAGCCCGTACCTCGCCCCGCAACTCGTCCGCGGGAAACCCAACGAGCCCGCCAACGTCGTCCACACGATCCGTGTGCTCGCCGAGGCACGCGGCCAAGATGCGGCGGAGCTTGCCGCCCAGACGCACGCGAACGCGGCCGTCGCGTTCGGACTGGCGTGACCGTCCAGCCGAAGAAGGCGCTCGGTCAACACTTCCTCGTCGACGAGAACATCCTCGGCGTCATCGGCCGGATGGCCAGTCTCGAGGGCACCGACGTCGTCCTCGAGGTCGGGCCGGGGCTGGGCGTCCTCACGCGTTACCTCGCCGATCGGGTGGGAGTGGTACACGCGATCGAGCTCGACCGGTCGCTCGAGCCTGCCCTGCTCGACGCGCTCGCGGGCAGAACCAACGTTGAGCTGATCTGGGAGGACGCGCTGCGGCTCGATCTCGGAACGCTGCAACCGAGCCCTACGAAGCTGGTCGCGAACCTGCCGTACCACGTCGCAACGCCGCTCGTCGTGGAGACGCTCGAGCACGCGACGTCGCTCGAGCGCTGGTGCGTGATGGTTCAGCGCGAGGTCGCCGACCGCTTCTTCGCGGTGCCGCGCACGAAGGCCTACGGCGCCGTCTCGGTCCTCGTCCAGCTCGCGGCACGCAAGACCGGCTTCCATGCCGTCCCACCGACGGTGTTTCGTCCGCGGCCGCGGGTCGAGTCCGCGCTCGTCGCCTTCGAGCGAGCACCCGTCGCGGCGATCTCGGACGTCCGACCCGTCGTCGAGGCGGCTTTCTCCCATCGACGCAAGACGGCCGCCAACGCACTGGCACAGGCGGGCCTCGTCTCGCGAAGTCAGGCAGAGGAGGCCCTCGCTGCGATCGGCCAAGCAACGAACGCACGCGCCGAGGAGCTTGCGCCTGCGGAGTTCGTCCAGCTCGCCGAGGCGTTGCGATGAGCTCCGCCCAGGCATTCGCGAAGATCAACCTCGCGCTGGTCGTCGGCCCGGTTCGCCCCGACGGCATGCACGAGGTCGTCACGGTTCTGCAGCGTGTCGACCTCAACGACACGATCACCGTCGAGCCGGCCGACCTGCTCGCGGTCGACGGGTTCGAGGCCGACACGATCGTGCGAGACGCGTTGGAGTCCCTCGCGCAGGCGGATGGAACCGATCCCCGGTGGCGCGTGACGATCGAAAAACGGATCCCCGTCGCGGCAGGCCTCGGGGGCGGGAGCAGCAATGCCGCCACGGCGTTGGTGCTCGCGAACGCGTCGCTCGAGCGGCCCCTGCCACCCGCGCAGCTCGATGAGGTCGCGGCGCGGGTCGGAGTCGACGTCCCCTTCTTCCTCGGCCTCGGAGCTCAGCTGGCCCGCGGCGACGGGACGGAGCTCGAACGTGTCGACCTTCCGACCTCGTACTCGGTCGTCCTCGTGATCCCGGACGGCGAGACGAAGGCGTCGACGGGCGCGGTCTACGCCGCCTTCGACGAGCGGCGCGGCGCCGAAGGGTTTGCCGAGCGAGCCGCTGCGGCGGTCGAAGCGCTCGCCACGGTGACGTCCGTGCGCGACCTTGCTGCGCTTCCGCACAACGACCTCGTCTCGTCTCCACTCGCCTCGGAGCTCGAGGCGGCCGGGGCGTTCCGGGCGGACGTGTCGGGTGCAGGCCCGGCCGTGTACGGGCTGTTCGAGAGTCACGAGCTGGCCGTTCGGGCGGCCGAGCGGTTCGCCGATGTCGGCGCGACGTACGTCGTGCGTCCGGTCGAGGCGAGCGAGCTCGCGTGAGTGGCAAGATGGCCAGGCCGGTGGGGCGTGGCCAAGTGGTAAGGCAACGGGTTTTGGTCCCGTGATCCCAGGTTCGAATCCTGGCGCCCCAGCTTCCGTGGCGGCGAACGGTGAGAGGTCCCTGGGGGCCGTCGTGATGGCGGCCGGGCTCGGCACGCGCATGCGCTCCGAGGTCCCGAAGCATCTCCATCCGATCCTCGGTCGCCGGATGGTCGACTGGGTCCTTGCGTCGTCGCGGGAACTCGGCGTCGATCCGGTCGTCATGGTCGCCGCGCCCGCGACAGCCGCCGCCTTCGAGGGGATGCAGGTTGCGGTCCAGGAGGAGCCACGGGGCACCGGCGACGCTGTCCGCTGCGCCCGCGAGGCGCTCGACGGTCGGGCGGACGACGTGCTCGTGCTCTCCGGGGACACGCCCCTTCTCACCGCACGCGTGCTTCGCGAGCTCGTCGAGACTCACCGTCGCGCCGACGCAGCCGCGACCGTGCTCTCGTTCGAGCCCGACGATCCCAAGCAATACGGTCGCATCCTGCGCGACGGAGACGGAGGGCTCGCCGCCATCGTCGAGTATCGGGACGCCACCGACGAGCAGCGCGCGGGGCGTGAGGTGAACTCGTCCATCTACGTGTTCCGCGCAGATAGGTTGTGGCCGGTGCTCGACCGGCTCACGCCCCACAACGCGCAGGGCGAGCTCTATCTGACGGACTCGGTGGGCATCCTCGCGTCGGACGGCGAACGAGTAGCGGTGCACAAGGGAGGAGATCCGGTGGAGACCGAAGGAGTGAACACGCGAGTAGAGCTGGCCGCGGCCGCGGCGGTCCTGCGTGATCGCATCAACGAGGCGCACATGCTGGCCGGCGTCACCATCGTCGATCCTTCGAGCACCTGGATCGACGCCGAGGCCACGCTCGAGCCCGACGCGGTCATCCATCCCTTCACGGTGATCCGGGGCGAATCGAGGATCGCCGCATACGCGGAGGTCGGGCCGCACGCGGTCGTCGTCTCCTCGACGGTCGGCGAGCGGGCCCTCGTGGGCCCGTTCTGCTACCTGCGCCCGGGCTCGGTGCTCGAGGCGGGGGCGAAGGCGGGCACGTTCGTCGAGCTCAAGAACTCGCGCATCGGAGAGCGCACGAAGGTCCCGCACCTGACGTACCTGGGCGACGCGGACGTCGGCGAGGACACGAACATCGCCGCGGGGAACATCACTGCCAACCAGGAGCACACGCGCGTCAAGGAACGGACGACGATCGGTCGCAACGTCAGGACGGGCGTCGACAATACGTTCGTCGCCCCCGTATCGATCGGCGACGACGCATGGATTGCAGCCGGCTCCGTCATCACAGAGGATGTGCCTGCGGGCGCCCTGGCCATCGCCCGGGCGAAGCAGGTGAACAAGGAAGGGCGCGGTGGAAAGCGGGACGATTGAGCAGACGCTTCCCGGGCTGGAGGGGATGACCCCTCAGCCCGAGCTCGAGGTCGGGCGCGCGATCGCGCTCGCGCCGCAGAAACGGCTGATGCTGTTCTCCGGTCGCTCGAACCCGGACCTCGCACAGCGGATCGCCGAGCAGCTCGGCATCGAGCTTGGCAATGTGAAGCTCAAGACCTTCGCGAACGGCGAGACGTACTGCCGATACGAGGACTCGGTGCGGGGTGCGGACTTGTTCATCGTCCAGTCGGCCTGCGACCCGGTCGACCGGAACCTCATGGAGCTCCTGATCATGATCAACGCGGCGCGGCTTGCTTCCGCAAAGCGAATCACGGCCGTCGTGCCCTGGTACTTCTACGCGCGCCAGGACAAGAAGTCGCGGCCGCGCGAGCCGATCAGCGCGCGCCTCGTGGCGGACATGCTGCAGTCGGCCGGCGCCGACCGCGTGCTCACGATGGACTTGCACGCGGGCCAGGTGCAGGGCTTCTTCCACATCCCGGTCGACCACATGACGGCGATCCCGCTCTTCGCGCAGTACGTCCGCGACCTGAAGCTGCAGGAGCCGATCGCGGCCGTGTCACCCGACACCGGCCGGACGAAGCTGGCGGGCAAGTTCGCCGAGATGATCGGAGGCGACCTCGTCGTCCTGAACAAGGAGCGGCCGGAGCATCACGTGGCGCGCGTCACGACGGTCATCGGCGACGTCGAGGGGAAGATCGTCGTGATGACCGACGACATCGTCGACACGGCAGGGACGCTCGTCGCCGGGGCGGCAGCGTTGAAGGAGGTCGGTGCGGTCAAGGTCTACGCCTGCGCCACGCACGGGCTCTTCAACGGCCCCGCGCTCGAGCGGATCGCGGATAGCGCGATCGACCGGCTCATCGTCACGGACACCGTTGCGATCGATCCGCGCACGAAGCCGGACAACGTGGAGGTGCTGACCGTCGCGGGCATCCTCGCCGACACGATTCGGAACGTCTTCGCCGACGACTCGGTCTCCGCGATCTTCGCGGGCGAGAACCAGCTCTTCTAGGAGGAACGGCTCAACCTGGCGGTTGGGCCGGTTGCTTCTGCTGCGCTCTTCTCCCGGTTGCTCTCACTCGCTTCCGAGTTGCACTGCCCGATAGACCTCGCCGCGCCAACTGACAGCGTTGCCTGCGACCAGCGCAATCTCATCGGCGCTGCAACCCTCGGAGCGCAGGTA
>DASTWH010000122.1:0-4463 GCA_035758735.1 Gaiellaceae bacterium | reverse complement strand
GGCAAGCGAGCATGGAATCTGGGGCATCGGAGTCGACGTCGACCAATCCCACCTGGGCCGTCACATCTTGACGAGCGCCGTGAAGAGGATGGACGTAGCCGTCTTCGACACGATCGAGAAGCTCGCGCGTGGGACGCTCGAGACCGGTCGCACATGCCGCTTCTCCCTTCAAAACGGTGGTGTCGGCCTCGGCACGATCAGTGCGGACGTGCCCCGTTCGTTCAAGGCCGAGATCGAGGACGTGAGGGCCGAGATCGTCGCCGGGAAGATCCCGATCGCGGGCTCGGTCACATAGTGCGCTCGCTCTGCATCGAAACCCATACGGTCCCGTCCCAAGAGGCGACGTCCGTGGGGGCGTGGCCAACCGGGACGACACCCACCACCCGACCGTCCTGAGCATCGATCCGGACGACCGTCCCGTCGGCGTTGTCGGCCGCGAACACAGCTCCATCGGTTCCACACAGGCCCACGAGGCGTCTGCCGACCGGGGTCGTCAGAGCCACCGTTCCCGTGTCCGGGTTGATGCGCCAGACCTGGCCTCGCGAGTCGGAGACCCAGACAGCCTGCTTGCCAGCGGTCAACGCGACGGGGTACCCGATTGGCACCTCGGCCGTGACTGTGCTCGTGTGCGGCTCGATGCGCAGAGCCCGCTCGCCGGTCGTCGCCACCCAAAGTGCTTCCTCGCCGAGCGCGACGCCTACCGGTACCTGGCCGACGTCGAGGACCGCGAAGGGCTCGTTCGTGGTCTGGTCGATGCGGAGTATGTGGTGGGGACCCGCGGCGACCCAGACGGAATCGTCATCGGCGTCGACCGCGTACGTTGGGTTCCAGACGAGTTCGCTCGAGCCCCTGAGGTCGATCGTCTCGACGACGACGTCAGTGCTGGGATCGATGCGGGAGACTGTGCCGTCGCTCCCGTTCGCCACCCAGACCGCATCGGTGGCGACAGCGAGATCTATCGCCGGTGCTCCGATCCCGATCGTCCTGATGACCTCGCGGCGATCCGGATGGATGCGGGAAACCGTTCCATCGTCTGCGTTGGCGACCCAGACCGAGCCGTGCCCGATCGCGAGGGCGACAGGCCTTCGGCCCACGGGCACGTGGCCCACGACCCGGGAACGCTGTGGGTCGATCACGGCGACGGAGTCAGGAGGAACCGGCGCTTGGGTCCGTGGTGACGCTTGGCGACGCTTTGCGACGGGGGGTCGGTTGGCGCCGGGGACAACCGGAGAGTCGAGCGAGGGATCGTGGTTGAGGATGGCTCTCTCGAGGCGTTGGAGCTCAGCGTCCGGCTTGAGCCCGAGCTCCTCGTCGAGTAACCGCCGGCCCGTGCGGTAGACCTCGAGCGCGTCTGCCTGACGGCCGCAGCGGTAGAGCGCGAGCATCAGCTGGCCGCGGAGACGCTCGCGGAGCGGATGCTCGCGGACGAGCCCTTCCAGCTCCGGAACGAGCTGTGCGTGCCGCCCGAACTCGAGGTCGGCACTCATGCGCTGCTCCAGGGCCGACAGCCGCTGCTCGTTGAGCCGAGCGCGTTCCGCTCGCGCGAAAGAGCCGTCGAGCTCGGCCAGCGGCGGACCGCGCCACAGGCGGAGCGCATCCCTGAGCAGCTTCGCGGCATCACCCGATGGCTCCCCACGCGCCCGCTCGACGGCCCTCTCGAAGCGCTCGACGTCGAGCGTGCCTTCCCGAACGCGGATCAGGTAGCCGGGTGGTTGGGTGACGATCACGTCGCGGCCGAGGAGCTTCCGCAACTGCGAGACGTAGACCTGAATCGCGGCGGGCGCCGTCTCCGGGGGCGTGCTACCCCAGAGCTCGTCGATCAGGCGCTCGCGGGAGACGGCCTCGTTGGCGTACAGGAGCAGGAGGGCGAGCAACGCGCGCTGCTTCGCCCCTCCCAGCTTCAGGACCCGGCCCTCTTCCTCTACCTCGAGCGGGCCGAGGACACGGAACTCCATCGCTTTTTCGCCCTCCTTCAGCCGGGCTTTAGACGCCGTCAAGCGCTCTTTTAGCCGCTCGCGCTCTCGTGTGTAAAGGCCGCATGAGGCGGCCGAGTCCGAAGGGAGACACGATGAACCTCGTCCGCACCATCTTCTTCGTCGCTGTCGTGGCCGTGGCGGTCGCGGTCGTACCCCTCGCCACGGCGGGCAACCCGACGCCCGCCGAGTTGAAGGCGCTCGAGATCCGCGGCCAGGCGCTGAATCAGCAATGCGACAATCCGACGCTCCCCCGCGAGGCGTTCCTCGAGCTGTGCGGAAACGCGGGCGCGCAGAACCAGCCGACTCGGGCCGAGCTGGAGGCGCTCGAGATCCGTGGGCAGGCGCTGGACCACCTGTGCGACGGTAGGAATGTCGCCTCGACGGTCGGCTACCGGGCCCTCTGCGGTGAAAGCGCGCGCGTCGCGACCTTCGCGGCGCCCGAGGCTCGGATTTCGAGCGGCTTCCACTGGGACGATTTCGGTATCGGCGCCGGAGCGATGCTCGGTCTGGTGCTGCTCCTCGGTGGCATCGCGACGGCTGTGCACTACAGCCGGAGGGGCAGCGTGCAGGCGCGAACCGTCTCGTAGCAGGTTCGTCGAGATACCGGCCGGGGCGCTTCCTCCTTACCGCCCCGGCCGGTCACGGGCGCCGGAAAGCAAAGAGCGTCCTCAGCACGGTCAGGGAGGCGGCGGCGGTCGAACCCGCGCAAGATTTCAATCGCCGAGGGAATGCAGCGTCGCCGCCCGAGTGTGCGGGAATGTCCCTTGAGACTGCGTGGTGATTCGCACCTTTGGCGGCGCCCGACACGACGTTACGATCGCTCGGTGTCTCATCCAGCGATTCGGTATGCGAAGACGATCGACGGACTCCACATCGCCTACCAGGTCGTCGGCGAAGGACCCGTCGACCTGGTGTACGCGCCGGGCTGGTTCTCGAACCTCGAGGCAGTCTGGGAGGTGCCGGATCTCGGTGACTTTCTCGGCGAACTCGCGAGCGCGTTTCGACTGATCCTGCTCGATCGGCGGGGCTTCGGCCTTTCGGATTGGCCGATCACAAGCGGTTCCCTGTCACTGGAGCTCGGGATGGACGACATCCGAGCTGTCATGGACGCGGCCGGGAGCGAGCGCGCGGTGATGTTTGGCTTCGACGAAGGCGGCGCTCTCTGCACCCTGTTCGCCGCGTCCTACCCCGAGCGCGTCTCGGCTCTCGTTCTGTTCGCGGTGTGGGCCAAGTACTACGCGTCGTCTGATTACCCGTGGGGCTGGACGACGGACGAGGCCGAAGAGTGGTGGCAGCTCATCGATCGTCATTGGGGAACCGAGCGCTTCTGGGAGGCGAACAGCACCGTCGTCGACCCGGCGATTCGACGCGACCCCGAGCGCGTGAAAGCGTGGACTCGCTACGCCCGTTTGTCGGCCTCTCCAGGTTCTGCTCTAGCCATTGAGCGGAAATCGCGCGAGACGGACATTCGAGCGCTGCTCAAGGCCGTGTCGGTCCCGACTCTGGTGATGCACCGGACGAATGATTCGAACGAGCGAGTTGAGCAGGCCCGATACATCGGAGACCAGCTTCAAGACTCACGCGTCGTCGAGCTGCCCGGCGAAGAGCATGCCCCGTTCGCGGGGGATCGGGAACGCGTGCAGCGAGAACTTCAAGACTTCCTCGCATCGCTCGAGGAAGAACCCGAGCTGGAACGAGTTCTCGCAACCGTTCTCTTCACGGATCTGGTTGGCTCGACCGAGCGGGTAGCCGCTCTGGGCGATCGCGCATGGCGTGAACTCGTCGAGCCGCATCATGCTGTCGTTCGCGGACTCTTGGCGCGCTACCGGGGAACCGAGGTTGACACCGCCGGAGACGGATTCTTCGCCACATTCGATGGTCCTGCGCGTGCCGTGCGATGCGGGCGAGCGATCATCGGCGCTGTGCAGCCTCTCGGCCTCGACGTGCGGGCGGGAGTGCACACCGGTGAAGTCGAGGTGATCAACGGGAAGGTCGGCGGGCTTGCTGTGAACATCGGTGCTCGAGTCGCCGGTCTCGCTGAATCGCGGGAACTCCTCGTCTCGTCGACCGTCAAGGACCTGACCGCAGGGTCGGGACTCGTGTTCGAAGACGCTGGTGTGCACGAGCTCAAAGGCATCCCGGAGCAGTGGCACCTGTATCGCGTTCTGGACGTCGCGCCGTAGCTGCCAAGCGAGACGTCCCCGGCGTGCGCGAGCGTCCTCTCCCTTGAAGACCCTCCCGGGCGATAGATGTGGGGCATGCACCCCGCATCGGCCAGGCAAGAGTTGAGCAAGCTGCTGCCGGCCGATCACGATACTCAGAACGGAAAAGCCCCGTTTCCGGGGCTTTCAGTAGCGGGGGGCGGGATTTGAACCCGCGACCTCCGGGTTGCGATCAGAGGTTCCTAACGCACGCTTGGGCTGAGCTTCTAGAAGCGCCTCGCAGCAGTTGACGCGGCCTAGCGAGTGTCAAGCACTCGAGACTACG
>DASTWH010000105.1:0-3108 GCA_035758735.1 Gaiellaceae bacterium | reverse complement strand
GGACGTGCGGCGGTGCCCTCTGGCGCGTCGACCGGGGAGCACGAGGCGGTCGAGCTGCGCGACGGCGACGCGTCGGCCTACCTCGGCAAGGGCGTGCTGAACGCGGTCGCGAATGTCAACGGCGAGATCGCGCAAGCCGTCGTCGGCGTAGACGCCGCGGACCAGCGCTCGCTCGACGCCGCGCTGATCGAGCTCGATGGAACAGCGATGAAGAGCCGCCTCGGTGCGAACGCCGTTCTGGGCTGCTCGCTCGCTTCCGCGAAGGCCGCCGCGGCCGATGCGGGGCTGCCGCTGTACCGCTGGCTCGGCGGAGATGACGCGCGCACACTGCCCGTGCCCCTCATGAACGTCATCAACGGCGGCGCCCACGCCCAGAACAGGCTCGACCTCCAGGAGTTCATGGTCGTGCCGGCCGGCGCGGAGACGTTCTCCGAGGCGCTCCGCATCGGCGCGGAGGTGTTCCACGCGCTGAAGGCAGTCCTGCACGAGCGGGGACTCGCGACCGGCGTCGGTGACGAGGGCGGCTTCGCGCCGGACCTCGAGTCGACGGCCGCCGCGATCGAGGCGGTCCTCGAGGCGGCGGAGCGCGCCGGGCACGCCGAGCGTGTCGCGATCGCGCTCGACCCGGCGGCGAGCGAGGTCTTCCGCGACGGCAGCTACCACCTGCCGGGAGAGGGCCGCACCCTCACGCCGGCAGAGATGGTCGATTTCTACCGCTCGCTCGCCGACCGCTTTCCGGTCGTCTCGGTCGAGGACGGCCTCGACGAGAATGCGTGGTCGGACTGGCGCGAGCTCACGGAGGCAATGGGCGACCGCATGCAGCTCGTCGGCGACGACCTCTTCGTCACGAACGTCGACTTCCTGCGCCGCGGTATCGACGAGGGTGTCGCGAACGCCATCCTCGTGAAGGTCAACCAGATCGGAACGCTGACCGAGTCGCTCGACGTCATCCGGATGGCGCGCGACGCCGGCTACGCGACCGTCATCTCGCACCGCTCCGGTGAGACCGAGGACACGACGATCGCCGACCTCGCCGTCGCCGTGAACGCCGGTCAGATCAAGACAGGGGCTCCTTCGCGGACGGATCGGGTGGCGAAGTACAACCAGCTCCTTCGCATCGAGGAGGAGCTCGGGGACGCCGCGACGTACCCCGGCTGGTCCGCCTTCGGGTCGCATCGCTAGCCTGCGCGGGTGTCGTCGCCTCAAGAACGCCGCACGAAGATCGTCGCGACCATCGGTCCGGCCTCGCACGACGAGGATCGGCTCGCGGCCCTCGTCGATGCCGGCATGGACGGAGTGCGGCTCAACTTCTCGCACGGCACGCACGCAGATCACGAGCTGAGCGCCCGCCGCGCACGAGCGGCGCAGGCAGCGGCGGGCCGTCCGCTCGCGCTCATCGCCGACCTGCAGGGGCCGAAGATCCGGATCGGCGACCTCGCCGCCCCGACCGATCTCGAGCCAGGCGACAAGATCGTCGTCGCCGGGGAGAGCCTTTGCGGGGCGGACGACCTGCCCGTCGCGCCCGACGTGCTCGGCTCCGTCCTCGAGGCGGGCGACGAGATCCTCATCGACGACGGTCACGTTCGCCTTCGCGTCGAGCGCATGGAGAACTCCAAGGCGCTGTGCGAGGTCGTGACGGGCGGTGTCGTCGAGCCGCACAAGGGCGTCAACGTTCCCGGGGTCCCGCTGCCCGTCGCCTCCCTCACGGTGAAAGACCTCAACGACCTGGAGTTCGCGCTCGGGCTGGGGGTCGACTACGTGGCGCAGTCGTTCGTCCGCTCGCACACGGACGTCGCAGCGCTCAAGACCAAGATCGAGGAAGCCGGGTCGCAGGCCTGGGTGATCGCGAAGATCGAGTTGAAGGAGGCCGTCGACCAGCTCGAGTCGATCCTCGACACGACCGACGCCGTGATGATCGCGCGAGGCGATCTCGGGGTGGAGATCGGTGCGGCGGAGGTGCCGCTCCTGCAGAAGCGCATCATCCTCGGGGCGCTGGATCGCGGGAAGCCTGCGATCACGGCGACGCAGATGCTGGAGACGATGATCCACCGGCCCGAGCCGACCCGAGCGGAGGCGTCCGACGTGGCGAACGCGATCCTCGACGGGACCTCGGCGCTCATGCTTTCCGCCGAGACGGCCGTTGGCGAGTACCCGGTGGAGGCAGTCGAGACGATGGCGCGCATCGCGTGCGCCGTCGAGCCGAGCCTCGGGTACCGGCACCAGCTTCCGTCGGCGCTCGAGGAGCCGACCGTGGGCCGAGCGATGTCCAATGCCGCGTGTGACCTCGCCGAGGCGCTCGGCGCGAAAGCGATCCTCGTACCGACGTTCACCGGGCGCACCGCCTCCGCGGTCGCGCGGCTCCGGCCGCGCCGACCGGTCGTCGCGCTCACGCACGTCGCCGCGTCGCTCCAGCACATGGCGATCGAGTGGGGCGTCACGTCGCTCGAGATCCCCGAGGTCACGGATGTCGAGGAGCTCTGGCAGCTCTCGATTTCCGCGGCACGCGACGCGGGCATCGTCGCTCCGGGCGATCGCGTGGTCCTGACCGCGGGAACGGCGGTGAACATCCCCGGCTCCACGAACGTCATCAAGGTCGACGTCGCGTAGGGAGGTCCGACACGCTCCGCGCAGAACGTGGCGGTGTGTCGGGGAGCGGTAAGAGCAGGAGGAGGGCACGGCCGAGGATCGGTCGGCGCCGGCTCCGCCTCCTGTGGTTCGTCGCCATCGCGGGGATCGCGGTCTACCTCTACTACCGGCCGATCGCGTCCTACCTCGAGACGCGGAACGACCTGAAGACCAGCCGCGCCGAGGTCGAGTCCCTCCGGCTCGTGAAGGCCGAGCTCCAACTGCGGCTCGTCAACTCGACGAGCGTGGGCTCGATCGAGCGCGAGGCGCGGAGGATCGGATACGTGAGACCGGGCGAGCGTCTGTTCGTCGTGAAGGGCATACCCGCGTGGCGCAAGGCACGTGGCGCGGGCCACGACCGTCCCTAGGAGAGCTCGGCGATCCAGCGCTGCTCCGGCGACGCAGCGTCTGTTCCGCCAAGCTCTCCTAGTCTTCTCCCATGGACGATCCAGAGCTCGTCGCGCGGCAGCTCGGCCGTCCTCC
>DASTWH010000083.1:0-4289 GCA_035758735.1 Gaiellaceae bacterium | reverse complement strand
CGCAAGCGCGAGCACGAGCAGGCCGAGCGCAACGGTCCCCCTCATTCCAATCCCGAGGATAGAGCGAGTCGGTTCAGGCGCCGTGGCAGCGCTTGAACTTCTTGCCCGAGCCGCACCAGCACGGGTCGTTGCGACCGATGTCCTTGTGCTCGTTCACGGCGGGCGCCTGCGCGAAGGAGCCTCCGTTGCCCGACGGCGACGCCGCGAGCGCGGTGGCGGCCCCACCGGCGGCGGCGATGACGTCGGCCCCGGCGGACGTCTCGTGCTCGTACTGCAGCGAGTCCTCGCGAGCCTGCATCGGCTCGAGCCCGGGCTGCTCGACCTCCACGGTGACGTGGAAGAGCGTGAACACGACCTCGGAGCGGATCGCCTGCGCGAGCTCCTCGAACATCACGTGGCCCTCGCCGCGGTACTCGACGAGCGGATCCTTCTGGGCGAACGCGCGCAGGTGGACACCCTCGCGGAGGTAGTCCATCGCCTCGAGGTGCTCGCGCCAGCGCTGGTCGACGGTCTGGAGGATGATGAAGCGCTCGACCTCACGTGCCAGCTCGGCGCCCAACGCCTGCTCGCGCTCCTCGTACGTCTCGAGGGCATCGTCGACGAACTCCTCGACCAGCGCCTCACGGTCGGTGACGTTGATCTCCTCGCGTAGCTCCTCGATCGTGATGTCGGTGCCGTAGAGCGACTCCATCGCGGTGACGAGCCCGTCGAGGTCCCACTCCTCGGGGTACTCCGCGTCGGCGAACTGGGTCACCGTCGTCTCCACGGTCTCGCGGATCCACTCGCGCACCTCGTCCGACAGGTCCTCCCCCTCGAGGACGCGCCGACGCTGCTCGTAGATGACCATGCGCTGCGTGTTCATGACGTCGTCGTACTTGAGGACGTTCTTGCGCGCGACGAAGTTCTGCTCCTCGACCTTCTTCTGCGCGCCCTCGATCTGCTTCGAAAGGATCGACGCCTCCATGGGCTGGTCGTCCGGGATCTTGAAGCGGTTCATGATGTTGTAGATCCGGTCGCCGGCGAACAGGCGCACGAGGTCATCCTGGCCGGACAGGTAGAAGCGCGTCTCGCCCGGGTCGCCCTGACGCCCGGAGCGACCACGGAGCTGGTTGTCGATGCGTCGTGCCTCGTGGCGTTCCGTACCGAGCACGTACAGGCCGCCGAGGTCGAGGACGCCGTCCCCGAGCTTGATGTCGACGCCGCGGCCCGCCATGTTCGTCGCGATCGTGACCGCGCCGCGCTGACCCGCGTCCTTGATGATCTCGCCCTCGCGCTCGTGCTCCTTCGCGTTCAGCACGTTGTGCTTGATCCCCCGCCGCTCGAGGAGCTGCGACAGGTATTCCGAGGTCTCGACGGCGATCGTGCCGACGAGTATCGGCTGCCCTGCCTCGTGCCGCTCGACGATGTCCTCGAGCACGGCTGCGAACTTCGCCTCGGGCGTCTTGAAGATGAAGTCGTTCTCGTCGAGCCGTGTGACGGGACGGTTCGTCGGGATCTCAACGACGTCGAGGTTGTAGATCTCGACGAACTCCTTCTCCTCCGTCTTCGCCGTCCCGGTCATGCCCGCGAGCTTCTCGTAGAGGCGGAAGTAGTTCTGCAGGGTGATCGTCGCGAGCGTGACGTTCTCCTCGCGGATCGAGACACCCTCCTTCGCCTCGATCGCCTGGTGCAGGCCCTCGCTCCAGCGGCGGCCCTCCATGATGCGGCCCGTGAACTCGTCGACGATCTTGACCTCGCCCTCCTGGACGACGTAGTCGACGTCGCGCTTGTACAGCGACTCCGCCTTCAGGGCCTGCATGAGGTGGTTCACGAGGATGACGTTGTGCGGGTCGTAGAGGTTGTCGATGCCGATCGCGCGCTCGACCTTCTCGATCGTCGACTGTGCCGGCGAGACCGTCTTGAATTTCTCGTCGTACAGGTAGTCGGCCCCCGAGAGCTCGGTCTCGTCGAGACCCTTGGCCGTCTTGCGCGTGGCGGGCGCACCGTCGAGGTCGCGTGCGACGCGAGCGAACTGGTAGTACGTCGCGGCGGCGGTCTCGGGCTCTCCGGAGATGATGAGAGGTGTCCGCGCCTCGTCGACGAGGATCGAGTCGACCTCGTCGACGATCGCGAATGCATGGCTGCGCTGGACGATGTTGTCGAGCGACACCGCCATGTTGTCGCGCAGGGAGTCGAAGCCGAACTCCGAGTTCGTCCCGTACGTGGCGTCGCAGGCGTACGCCTCGCGCCGTTGCGTGAACGGCATGAGGTTCTGGATGAAGCCCACGGAGCTCCCGAGCTTCTCGTACACCGGTTGGGTCCACTCGGCGTCGCGCTTGGCGAGGTAGTCGTTCACCGTGACGAGGTGGACGCCACGTCCGGCGAGGCCGTTGAGGTAGAGCGGCTGCACCGCCACGAACGTCTTTCCCTCGCCCGTCTTCATCTCGGCGATGTCGCCCTCGTGAAGGACGATGCCGCCCATGAGCTGGACGTCGAAGAGACGGACGCCGATCGTCCGCTTGAACGCCTCGCGGACGGCGGCGTACGCCTCGAAGAGGATGTCCTCGAGCGTCTCGCCGTTCTCGATCCTCTGCTTGAACTCAGCGGTCTTCCCGCGGAGCTCCTCGTCCGTCAGCCGCTCGAAGTCGGGCTCGAGCGAACCGATGTACGCGGCCTGCTCGGCGAGGCGCTTGAGCCGGCGCCCCTCGCCCATGCGAAGGACGCGCTCGAACTTCCCGAACGAGGTCGTGGACACGGGTCAAGGGTACCGGCTCGCCTCCCCGGATCGACCTGTCACGGAAGGCTCCGGACCGTTACCGCTCGTTCACCATCTGTCCACCGCGCGCCGACTAGCGTCGCGCGCGTGGGCGCCGCGTTTTTCGACTCGATCCCCCTGTTCGCCGGCCTGACGCTCGACCAGCGCGCCACCCTCGCGGAGGCGTGCGCGGAGCTCACGGTCGAGGCGGGGACGACGCTCGTCCGCGAGGGAGACTTCGGTCACGGCGCCTTCGCGATCCTGAGTGGGACGGCCGACGTCGTCCACGACGACGGGGTGCTTCGCTCGCTCGGGCCCGGCGACATGTTCGGCGAGATCGCGGTGCTCTCCGGCGGCAGGCGCACGGCCTCGGTCGTCGCGACCACGGACATGATGCTCATCACGGTCCTGAACCGGGACCTGTGGCGCATCGAGCGCGAGTCCCCGGAGATCGCCGACGCCCTTCGCGTGACGATCGCGGAGCGCCTCGGCGTCACCGCCGCCGAGCCAGCGGGCTAGGGACCGTCAGGCAGCTTCCTCGCCGGGGACCTCGCCCTTCGGCTTCCTCGCGACGCGCCGCGGCTCGCGTACGCGCTTGTCGCGGTAGCGCTCGATCTGGCGCTCGAGCTTGTCGACCAGGCGGTCGACGGCCGCCTCGTACGTCGTCGCAGCCTCGCGCGCGACGAGATTCCGGCCCTTCGTGAAGACCACTGCCTCGGCCACGTGGTCGTCGCTGATCGACGGGTTGCGCTCCATCCAGAACGTCACCTCGACGGCTGTGCCCTCGTACAGCCTGCGCGAGAGCTTCGCGAACCGCTTCTCCGCGTAGGCCTGTACGGCGTCGGGAACGGTGTCGTGCTGAGCCTTGAGCTGGAGCTGCATGGCGGAAGCTCCTTTCGGAATCGTGGCGAGGGATTCGGTCCCAATCTAACGAACGGCTCGCGCGAAGGTCACGACGCGAACGGTGCGAGCGCCAGCGGCCCGACACGCCCTCGCGCAGGCGTCGACGGTCGCGCCCGACGTGTACACGTCGTCGACCACGCAGACCTCCGCGGGGACAGTGCCTCGAGCGACGACGCTTCCCCGCACGTTCCGCCGCCGCTCCTCGAGCGAGAGCCCGCGTTGGCGCCGGAGGGCGCGCGTGCGAGCCAGCACGTCGACCACGCGCAGCTCCGAGAGACGCGCGAGCTCGGACGCGAGCGCCTGCGCCGGCACATCCCCCCGCTCCCACGCGCGCTCGGGGTCCCCCGGGACGGGGACCAGGGCATCGCTCGGGGAAGGCGGGACGACCTCGACGACGATCGCGGCCGCCTCCCGCGCGAGTCGGCGCCTCCCACGCTCTTTCCACTCTCGAACGAGCGCCCGCGCCCCCGCGTCGTACACGACCGCCGAGCGTGCCGACGCGAAGGCGAGCCTCCTTCCGGCGCACTCGGCGCAGCGCTGGACCCGCCATGGGCCTGGCGAGCCACAGCGCTCGCAGACGGGCGGCCGGAGCCGTGTCAGCGACGCTGCGCAGGCTGCGCAGAGCGCGCCTCGTCCCGGGACGTCGCAGATC
>DASTWH010000071.1:0-16435 GCA_035758735.1 Gaiellaceae bacterium | reverse complement strand
ATCTCGGTGGAGATCGTGCGCGCAGTGGGCCGTCGCTCGGTGCCCTTGAAGAACATGTGCTCGGCGAAGTGCGCGATTCCCTTCGACTCGGCTGTCTCGTACCGCGAGCCGGCGGCGAGCATGACGAAGCACGAGACGGATCCGACCTGCGGGAAGGGGGCCGTGACCACGCGCACACCGTTGCCGAGGGTCGACTTCTCGAAGATCGCCACGGGATTCGATGGTATAGACACGCCTCGTGCCCGGTCAGCTGACCCGCAAGGCCATCGGCGTGCAGCCCGAGTGGCTCGCCCAGGTCCCCGAGCGCGTCGGCGACCGGCGCCTCCCGAACGATGCTCGCGTGCTCTTCACCGGCTGCGGCACGTCGTTCCACGCCGCGCTCGCGTGCGGGCGGGCGGCGCCTGCGCTCGACGTCGTGCTCGGGGAGGCGCCGGAGGCGGATGTCCTCGTCGCGGTCTCCCACGAGGGGGGAACCCGGCTGACCCTCGAGGCGGTCCGTGGGTTCCCGGGGGAGACGTGGCTGATCACCGGCGCAGCCGAGAGCGCGATCGCGAAGGAGGTCGACCACGTGGTGGTCGTGACGCCCGAGATCGAGGAGAGCTACTGCCACACGGCGAGCTACACGTGTGGGGTCACCGCCGGCCGGGCACTGCAGGGCGAGGACGTCGCCGCTCTCGCCACCGACGTTTCGCGGGAGCTCGACCGCGACGCGTTCGGCGCCTCCGAGCACCACCGCTTCGTCGTCGCCGGGGCAGGCCGTGACGAGGCGACGGCGCTCGAGGCGGTCCTCAAGCTGCGCGAAGGTGCGCGCGTCGCCGCCGAGGCGCACCACACGGAGCAGCTCCTGCACGGCCACCTCGCGGCGATCGACCCCTCGGTGCGGTGCTTCGTGCTCGAGGGCGAGGGACGGGCGGCCGAGCGCGCGGTCGACGCGATGCGGGCACTCGGCGAGCTCGGGTGCGACGCACTCCTCGTCCCGACGACGCACCCGGTCGTCGACATCGTCCGCTTCCAGCTGCTCGCCTGCGACCTCGCGGACGCCCGCGGCATCGACCCGGACATGATCCGCTGGGACGAGGAGCCGTGGGACCGCGCCCGCCGGGCTCAGGACTGGACCTCGGCGGAGTAGCCGGCTCGGCGGCAGATTCCGGTCTTGCGCTTACCGATCGGTGAGCCGGTAGACGAAGCGCAGCGCCTGCCAGCGCTCGTCGATCGAGCAGCTCTTGTTGTCGACGAGCCCGTGGGCGAGCCCGATCTCCTGCACCGCCTCGAAGGTCAGGTCTCCTTCGATCTTCGCCGCCTTCTTCGGCCATGCGATCCACAGGCCGTCCGCAGGATCGAGCGTCGCCTTCAGCGCGACGAAGCGCTGCTCGAGCTCCTTGCGCGTCGTGGTGAAGTAGACGACGACGCCCGTCCCCGGCTTCGCGCCGAGCTTCTGCGAGAGCGGCGTTCCCGAGTAGTCCTTACCCGCGGCCATGCCATGCCTCGAGGAGCTCGGCCTCGCGTTCCGGTGTCAAGCCCGCGGCGTCCGTCGTCTCGGCGTCCTCGAGCGTCCCGCGAACCGTCTCGGCCAGCGGCCGGAACGCGAGACCGGCCGCGATCGCCCGTCCGACGTCCACGCGGTCGAAGTACGCGGCCTCGGGGTCCGCGTTGTCGATCCAGAGGGGCAGCTCCATCCACTGGCCGACCTCGTGCTCGACGAGGAATCCAGGGTCGACCCACGTGATCGTCGCATCGGCGTTGGCAACCGCTCGGCACGTGTCGAGGAGCTCCGCCATGGGGACACCGGGATGTGCCGCGTTGAACACCCCACCGACGCGGCGCTCGCAGAGCGCCACGATCCAGTCGCCGAGATCGCGCACGTCGACGATCTGCGTCGGCGCGTCCGGTGGCGCCGGCGCCAGGACCTCACCGCCTCGGGCGACGCGGTGGGGCCAGTACGTGAAACGGCCGGTCGGATCGTGGGGCCCGACGATGAGGCCGGGTCGGACGATCGCCGCTTGCTCGTCGAAGACGGCGAGTACGGCCTCCTCGCAGAGCGCCTTCAGCGGGCCGTAGGTCTCCTCGGTGATCTCGTCGTCGGGGAGGTCGCCGAGTTGAGCGACGGGACTCTCCTCGTCGAGCGGGCGCGAGAAGTCCGCGTACACCGAGACGCTGGACACGAAGCAGTAGAAGCCCGAGCTCGCGAGCGCCTCCGCGGAGGCGCGGACGTCACGCGGCAGGTACCCGCTCGTGTCGACCACGGCGTCCCACTCCCGACCGGCGAGCGCCGAGATGTCCTCGGCGCGATCGCCGACGAGCCGCTCGACGTCGGGGTACAGATCCGGCTTCGTCTTCCCGCGGTTGAGGAACGTCAGCTCGTGGCCACGCTCGACGGCGGTGTCGGCGATCGCGCGGCCGAGGAACCTCGGGCCGCCGAGCAGGAGAAGGTTCACGCCAGGGCGGAGAGGCCCTCGAGCAGGCGGTCGACCTCGTCCTCGGTGTTGTAGTGGACGATGCCGGCGCGAACGGCGCCGTCAGCGAGTCCGAGGTGCTTCATCGTCTCGACGGCGTAGTAGTCCCCGTGCCAGACGGCGACGTCGCGCGTCGCGAGCGAGGTCGCGACCGCCTCGGGCGTGTGATCGGCGACGTTGAAGCAGAACGTGGGTACGCGGCCTTCCATCGTCCGCAAGCCGTACAGCTCGACGTTGTCGGGTATGTCTGCGAGGAACCGCGCGCCGAGCACACGCTCGTGCCCGAGCATCGCGTCCCAGCCGAGCGAGCCCATGTACTCGACCGCGGCGACGAACCCGGCCAACAGCTCGTGCTGGCTCGTCCCGAGCTCGAAACGGTGGCCCACGGGCTCGTTGGCGGCCGGCCGCACCTTGTAGGCGCGCCACGACTCCAGCAGCTCCTGCTTGCCGAACGCGAGCCCCATGTGCGGCCCGAAGTACTTGTACGGGGAGCAGATGAGGACGTCGACGTCCCAGGCGGAGACGTCGATGGGCCCGTGGGGCGCGTAGTGGACGGCGTCCGCCCAGGCGAGCGCGCCCGCGGAGTGCGCGAGCTCCACGATCCGGCGCACGTCGGGGGCGGTCCCGACGGAGTTCGCCGCGACCGGGAAGGCCACGACGCGCGTCTTCTCGGAGAGCAGCTCGGCGAGCTCGTCGTAGTCGACCTCGAGGTCCTCGGTGAGACCCGCGACCCTGACGACGAGATCGAGGTCGTGAGCCAGCTCGAGCCACGGAGAGACGTTCGCGTCGTGGTCGAGAGCCGTGTGGACGATCTCGTCACCCGGGCGGAGCGTGCGCGCGAATGCCCGCGTGAGCAGGAAGTTGAGCGAGGTCATGCTCTGGCCGAACGCCGTCTCTCCAGGTGAGCAGCCGAGGAAGCGTCCCGCGGTCTCGTGCGCGAGCTCGACGAGCTCCACGGTTCGAATGCTCGTCTCGTACGGCGCGCCGATGTTTGCGTTGTCCTCGCGCAGGTAGCGAGCGATCGCGTCGATCACCTCGTCGGGGCACTGCGTGCCGCCGGGGCCGTCGAAGAACGCCAGCCGACGGTCGAGCGCCGAAAAGCGCGCGCGGACGGCGCCGATGTCGAGCAGTGTCGCGCTCACCGAGCGGCAGGCTACCCGGCTAGACGTCACCGCCGCGGTTGTGATTCACGACCTCGACGTTGTGCCCGTCGGGATCGAGTACGAATGCGCCGTAGTACCCGGTGTGGTAGATCGGGCGTTCGCCGGGCCCGCCATTGTCACGGTAGCCCGCAGAGGTCGCTGCAGCGTGGAAGGCGTCGACGGTCACGTTCTCGGTCGTCGGGAACGCAAGATGGACGTTGCTCGTCGCCGGCCCGGGAACGATCGTGAAGCTTCCCCTCGTCCCGCGGAACGACACACGGCCCGCATCGCCGGAACCGGCGCTGAAGCCACCGAACGGCGCCACGAGATCGTAGAACCGTCGCGAGGCCTCGAGGTCCGGGACGCGCATCCAGACGTGGTCGATCGAGTCGCGCTCGCGCCCGTCGCCGTGGTGGACCGCCTCGGCGCTGTTCCCGTCCGGGTCCAGCAGGAATGCGCCGTAGTAGTCGGGGTCGTACTCGGGCCTCGGCCCGGGAGGGCCGTCGTCGACGTAGCCGGCGTCGACCCCGACTCGCCAGAACTCGTCGACGTCGTCCTGCGAGGCGGCGACGAACCCGATGTGCAGGTGTTGCGTGGGAGGGCTGTCCGCCGTCGCGGGAGCGATGGAGAAGTCGCCCCACTCGGCGAAGTCGCCGGTCGACTTCGCGATCCCCAGAACTCCGAGGACGGTGTCGTAGAAGCTCTCCGACGCCGCCCGATCGGACACGCGGATGGTGACGTGGTCGAACATGCTGCGTCGGTACCCGACCCGTCGCTCAGGGAAGCTCGTGGCCGTTCACTATCCAGCGATGGCGCGGCCTCGCCGTCAGCGAGTTCGAGACGAAGCAGCCGTGTTCGGCCTTCGCGACCAGCTCCTCGAGCACGCCCGGCTCTGGCGCCGGCGCGAGCTCGACCTGCAACTGCGTCTCGATGGACACGAACGCGTGCAGGCCGTCCTCCCGCTTCGTCACGACCCCGTGTGCGCTTCCGATGCCGAGCGAATTCAGACCGGCGCGGCGTGCGGAGTAGTCCATGCTCGCGAGCGTGCAGCGCACGAGGCCTGCGAGCACGAGGTGCTCTGCCCACCACTCCACCTCACGCGGCAGCGGGCTTCCGCCGAGCGCGCTGTGGGCATCGCCCGCCCGGTCGACGGTGACGTCGAAGTGCAGGACGCGCGGACGCAGCGGCACGGATCTGAGCCTATCGCCGTCCGGTCCCTGGCCTAGCCTGCGGGCACATGGAGCGGCTCCGGACGCTCAGCGAGGCGGAGTGCTACGAGCGCTGCTACGGCTGGCGCTACACCGAGGACACCGTGAAAGTCCTCCCGCGAAGTGGGGTCGGTCGCGAGCAGCCGAGCGGCGACGTCGGCGAGAAGCTCAGGATGCTTCTCGAGCTTCGCCTCGACGCGCGCGAGCCGGAAGCCGCCTGAGCGAGTCCGCCGTCCCCGACATCCTTGCGCCGGGGGTTCGGCTCGTGTTCTGCGGGATCAACCCGGGGTACGCGAGCGCCGCTGCCGGAGCGGCCTTCGCGAACCCGCGCAACGATTTCTGGCGGCTCCTCCACGCCGCCGGGTTCACGCCGCGCGTCTTCGATCCGAGCGAGCAGTTCGAGCTGCTCGACCTCGGGATCGGGCTGACGAACGCCGCCCGTCGCACGACACGCGGCTCGGGGGACCTGCGTGCCGCCGACTATGAAGGTGCACGCGAGCGCCTGGAGAGCATCGCGTGCGAGCTCGGGCCGAGAGTCATCGCCTTCGTCGGCAAGGCGGCATACCAGGGGACGTTTCGGGAACGCCCACAGCACGGGCTCCAGGACACGAAGCTCGAGGGGACGCGGCTCTTCGTCCTGCCGTCGACCTCGCCGGCGAACGCCGCCGTCCCGTGGGAGGAGCGGCTCCGCTGGTTCGTGGCGCTGAAAGAGCTGCTCGGTGACTGAGCCGCGCCTGCGCGATGCCGTGCGCGCGCTGGTGGTCGATCCCGGCCGGCGCGTGCTGCTCGTGCGCTTCGAGTTCCCGCGCTGGACGGGCTGGGCGACGCCGGGCGGCGGCATCTCGCCCGGGGAGTCCGACGAGGACGCGCTCCGGCGTGAGCTCGCGGAGGAAACCGGTCTCGACGAGTTCGATCTCGGCCCGCTCGTCTGGCGGCGTACGCACCTCTTCGAGCTCGGCGAGTGGGATGGGCAGGTCGAGCGGTACTACCTCGTGCGCGTGCCGGAGTTCGTTCCCGCGCCGCGACGCACCTGGGAGGAGCTCAACGACGAGTACGTGACGGCCGTGCGCTGGTGGACGCTCGAAGAGCTGGAGGCGACGGGGGAACAGTTCGCGCCCCGTCGCCTCCCCGACCTCGTCCGCGACCTGCTGGCGAGCCCTCCGACCTGTCCGATCGACGTGGGTGTCTAGGTCACCGGCCGAGCGCGTACTGCCCCAGCACGTACGCCCAGCCCGAGTCGTAGTCGTCGCGCTTCGCCGGCGCATCCTGGGCGACGTGCTCCCAGCCGCGATGCTCGAGCTCGACACGGGTGCCGTCGTCCTCCGGGAGGAAGCTGACCTCGACCTCGGTCCCGATGACACTCGGTGAGACCTCCCACGCCAGGACGAGGCGGTTCGGCGGCTCCCAGGCCAGCACGGTGGCCCAGTGACCCTTCTCTCCCGTCGCTGTCAGCTCGTAGACCTCGCCACCCTCGCGCTCCTCGAAGACGATCTCCTTGACGGTGTCTCCGTAGAGCGAGTGGGAGGCGACGGGCCACCACGAGTTGGCGTCGGCGGTGAAGACCCGGAACGCCTCCTCGACAGCGCAGTCGACGGTGACGCTCCTGCGCACGACCTCGATCACTGCTGCATCGTTCATGACGACTCTCCTTTCTGCTCGGCCACCTGCTTGAAGCGGGCGAGCGCCTCGGTCCAGAACCCGTCGACCCAGTCACGCAGCACCTCGACCCCGCCGGCGTCGAGCTCGTACAGGTGCCGAGTCCCGTTGCGCCGATGGGTGACGAGGCCGACGTCCTCGAGCACGCGCAGGTGCTGCGAGACCGCGGGCCTGCTCACCGGGAGCCCGGCCGCCAGGTCGCCGACCGAGCGTGGGCCGGCCCGGAGCTGTTCGAAGATCCGGCGCCGCGTCGGGTCGCTCAGCGCGTCGAGCGGGTGTCCGTTAGTAATCACTTACCGTAAGTTACTACTTACGATAAGTGCATGTCAACCCGTCCAGCGGTTCGTGATCGGCGTGCGCCGGTCGCGACCGAACGCCTTCGGGCGCAACTTGACGCCGGGAGGCGCCTGCCGGCGCTTGTACTCCGCGCGGTCGACGAGCCCCACGGCGCGTTCGACGACCGCGGGATCGAACTCCTCGACCAGCTCCTCGCGAGAGCGATCCTCTTCGACGTACGCCTCCAGCACGGGATCGAGCACGTCGTACGGGGGGATCGAGTCGGAGTCGCGCTGGTCGTCGCGAAGCTCGGCGCTGGGTGCGCGCTCGATCGTGCTGCGTGGGATGAGCTCGCGGCCGACGCGAGCGTTCAGGTGCTCGGCGAGGCGGTAGACGTCCGTCTTGAACACGTCCTTCAGCAGCGCGAAGCCGCCCACCATGTCGCCGTAGAGCGTCGAGTACCCGACCGCGAGCTCCGACTTGTTCCCGGTCGAGACGACGAGCCAGCCGTACGTGTTCGACAGCGCCATCAGCAGCACCCCGCGGACGCGTGCCTGCAGGTTCTCGGCGGCGAGGCCGGCGAGGCCGCCGTCGATCTCCGGGTCCAACGCGTCGTGGAACGCACCGACCACTGCTTCGACGGGGAGTTCCCGGAACGCACAGCCGAGCGCCTCCGCCACGAGGCGGGCGTCCTCACGCGTTCCCTCCGAGCTGAAGCGCGACGGCATCGAGACGCAGTGGACGCGGTCGGCCCCCAGCGCGTCGGCGCAGAGCGCGGCGGTGACGGCCGAGTCGATACCGCCTGACACGGCGACGACGACGTCGGAGAAGCCGTTCTTCTCCACGTAGTCGCGCAGACCGAGCGTCAGCGCGCGGCGCATCTGCTCGAGCTCGGGCTCGAACGCTGCAACCGTCGGAGTCGCAGGGCGCTCCTGCGCTCGGGGAGGTTCGACCTCGACGACGTCGACCGGACGGGCGTCCTCCTGCGAGCGCTCGAGCTCGCGGCGTCGGGCATCGCGAAGCCTGCGACCCATCGCATCGACGGGGTCGAGGTCGACGACGAGGAGCTCTTCCTGGAAGCCCGCCGCGCGCGCGATCACCTCGCCCGCGTCGTCGAGAACCACCGAGTGGCCGTCGAAGACGAGCTCGTCCTGCCCGCCGACGAGGTTGCAGAACGCGAAGTAGGCGCTCGTGTCGCGTGCGCGCGTGACGAGCATCTCCTCGCGCTCCTCCGCCTTCCCGACGTGGAACGGCGACGCGGAGAGATTGACGATCAGCTGCGCGCCGGCGAGGGAGAGGTCGGTCGCGGGCGGACCGGGCTGCCAGACGTCCTCGCAGATCGTGATCCCGGCGAGTGCATCGCCGGTGCGGACGACGACGAGTTCCCGTCCCTGGGCGAAGTAGCGGTGCTCGTCGAAGACGCCGTAGTTCGGGAGGAAGTGCTTGCGGTAGACCGCCCGTACGAGCCCGTCGGAGCAGACCGCGCACGCGTTCGCGAGATCGCGGTCGAACCAGGGCGTCCCGACGAGTGCCGTGATGCCGGTGCACTCCGCCGCGATCCGCTCGAGCGACGAGCGCGCGGCGCGGACGAACCCCGGCCGGAGAAGGAGGTCTTCCGGTGGGTAGCCGGTCGTCGCGAGCTCGGGAAACAGGACGAGGTCGGCCCCGTTCGACCGGGCCTCGCGGACGCCCGCGAGGATCTTCTCGCGATTCCCGTCGAGGTCCCCAACGACGACGTTCAGCTGTGCGAGCGCCAATCTCATAGTTTTAGCCTCACAGGCGTAAACCTATCGTAGTCGGATAGGCTGGGAGCCGTGGAGATCGTCTTGTCGCAGCGGTACCGCGGCCCGCTCACCTCCGCGAACGGGGGGTACGCATGCGGCCGCCTGGCCGCGTTCGTCGACGCCGACGAGGTCGAGGTCACGCTGCGCATGCCGCCGCCGCTCGACCGTCCTCTTGCGGTCGAGCGCGACGACGGGCGGGTCCTCCTCCTCGACGGCGATGCGCTCGTCGCCGAGGCACGATCGGCACCGGTCGAGGTCAATGCGCCGGCACCGGTCGCGATCGCCGATGCCGAGGCCGCTCGTGAGCGGCACGTGCGCGACTGGAGCGCGGACTTCGCCGAGTGCTACGTGTGCGGGATCCGGGAGGACGGACTCGAGATTCGCGTCGGCGCCGTCGCGGGCCGCGAGCCGCTGCACGCTGCCCCCGTCACACTCATCGAGACCGGCCCGGAGTTCGTGTGGGCCGCGGTCGACTGCCCGGGCGCGTACGCGGTCGGCGCGGAGGGCCGTGGCGACATCGTCCTCGGACGCATGACTGCTCGTGTCGACCGGGTGCCCGAGGCCGGCGAGGAGTGTGTCGTGGCGTCGTGGCCGCTCGGCGAGGACGGTCGCAAGCTGTACGCAGGGACCGCGCTCTTCTCCGCCGCGAGCGAGCTCCTCGCGATCGCCCGGCAGACGTGGATCGTGCCGAAGGCTCCCTAGCGAGGCGTCAGGGCGAGCAGCAGCCCGCCGTCGTCGTCGTACGCCGGGAAGAAGTCGACGACGACGCGCTTCTCGATTCCCGCGCGCGTGCGGATCTCGAGCTCCTGCCCCATCTTCCGGACGCCCCATTCGCGCACGACGTCGATCGGCGAGACGTCGGAGAGCGCGAGCGCCTCGGCGACCTCGCGGCCGATCAGGTCGGCGTCGCGGTAGCCCGTGAGCTCGAAGACGCCTCGACCCGCGGCAAGCACTCGCGTGTTGCGGTCGCAGACGACGAAGCCGGTCTCGGGCGCCGGGTAGTAGTCCTCGAGCAGCTCGAACAGGAAGCCGAACGCGCAACTGCGGCACTGGACGGCCTGGGTCGAGAACCCGTCATAGCCGTCGAGGTCGACGGTGCGCTCCTTGCAGTTGGGGCAGATGAAGTAGGGCACGCCGGCGCAGAGTAGGGAATCGAGCAGTTCACTCCGCGTTACGGGCTCAGCGACGAAGGCGGATTGCGTTCAGGTCCTCGGCGACGACCGCGTCCGCCCGGGCGATGAGGTCCTCGATGTCGTCGTGCTCTGCGTGGAGGTAGCGGCCGGCGAGCGCGTCTGCCCGGCCGGAAGCCAGCACGCGCACGAGACGCGGCGCGAGGTCGGGCGGCGTCCACGGCGCGTTGTCCCCGAACCGGTCGGTCATGTCCGTGCGCACGAGTCCGGGGCTGATGAGGAACACGCGGATGCCGAGAGGGCCGAGCGCGGCCGCGAGCGTCTCGGAGAAGCGGCCGAGCGCGGCCTTGCTCGCCCCGTACGGCGTCCCGAGCGCGATCGACGGGTTCGTGATCGGGAGGTAGGAGCCACCGCTGCCGATGTTCACGATCCTGCCGCGGCCACGCTCCGCCATCCGTGCGGCGACCGTGCGGCACGAGAGGTAGGCGCCGAGCACGTTCACCTCGAAGACGTGCCACCACTCGGCGGGATCCTCGTCGAGGAAGGGCTTGCCGCCGCCCGAGATGCCTGCGTTGCAGACGAGCAGCTCGATGGGGCCGAGCTCGCGCTCGGTCGTCTCGACCCAGCGCTCGACGTCGTCGCGCTTCGAGACGTCACCGACGAGCGCCAGGCCGCCGGTGTCCGCTGCGACCGCGTCGATCGTCTCCTGCGTCCGCCCGGTGACCGCGATCCGCATCCCGGCGTCCGCGAGCTCGCGTGCGATCGACGCTCCGATACCGCGTCCGCCGCCGGTGACGAGGGCGACGCCTTCGAGCACGTCAGGAGGCACGAGCGATCTCCTCGAGCGCTTCGGGGTTCTCGAGCGTCGACAGGTCACCGGGATCCTCGCCGAGTGCGCGGGCTCGAACTGCGCGACGCACGATCTTCGCGCTCCGTGTCTTCGGAAGCGCCGACACGAAGATCACTCGGTCCGGCGCGAACGCCTTGCCCAGCTCACGGGACACGGCCGCCGCGACGTCGTCCGGCGAGGCCTCGGCTCCGGGCGCGAGGACGCAGTAGAGCCACGCGACCTCGCCCTTCACCTCGTGCGGGATGCCGATCGCCGCCGCCTCGGCGACCGCCGTGTGCCCGACCGCCGCGGACTCGAGCTCGGCGGGACCGATGCGCTTGCCTGCGATGTTGAGCGTGTCGTCCGAGCGCCCGTGGAGGAACCAGTAGCCGTCCTCGTCGATCGAGGCCCAGTCCCCGTGCGTCCAGACGCCCGGGAAGCGGCGCCAGTACGTGTCGAGGTACCGCTCGGGATCGCCCCAGATCCCCCGAGTCATGCCGGGCCACGGGTGCTTGCAGACGAGCTCTCCGACCTCGCCTCGGATCGAGCGCCCGGCGTCGTCGAAGACGTCGATGTCCTCTCCGAGCGCCGGGAAGCCCACCGAGGTCGGTTTCGTCGGCTCGAGCATCGTCACGGAGAGGAAGCACGCCCCGACCTCGGTTCCGCCCGAGCAGTTGACGATCGGGATCCGACCCCGGCCGCACACGTGCTCGTCCAGCCAGTCGTAGGGACCGCGGTTCCACGGCTCGCCGGTCGTGACCACCGTCCGCAGTGACGACAGCTCGGCCTCCGGCTCGCCGTGCGGGATGAGTGCGCGCACGAGGGTCGGCGAGATCCCCAGCATCGTGACGCGCTCCTGCTCGACGAGCTTCCAGAGCCGGTCGTGGGGCCAGTCCGGAGCACCCTCCATGAACACCACCGTCGCGCCGCACGCCATTGCGCCGGTGACGGTCCACGGGCCCATGATCCAGCCCATGTCGGTGGAGAAGAGCACTCGATCTCCCGCGCGCAGGTCGGCCTGATACGCGGTCTCGCGCGCGATCGACAGCAGGAACCCGCCCTGGACGTGCAGGGCACCCTTTGGCCGCCCCGTCGTCCCCGACGTGTAGGCGAGGAGGTATGGAGCCTCGCTGTCGACCTCGACAGCGTCGAGTGAGTCGTCGACGTCGGCGACGGCGTCCTCCCACCAGACGTCCCGACCCGAGGACATCGGGCAGACACCGCCGGCCCGGCGCCAGACGACGACGCGCTCCACACCCGGTGCCTCTCCGAGTGCCTCGTCGAGCACCTCCTTCATCGGGACCAGCCGGCCGCGACGGAGCGCCGAGTCCGCGGTGACGACGACCTTCGCGCGGGCGTCGGCGAGCCGTGCCGACACCGCCGGGCCCGCGAACCCGGAGAAGATCGGAACCTGGATCGCACCGATGTGGGCGCACGCGTGCGATGCGATCGCCGCCTCGGGCGACATCGGCAGGAACGTCCCGACGGTGTCGCCCTCGCCGACCCCGAGCTGCCGGAGCGCTGCCGCGAGGCGCCGGACCTCCCGCGACAGGTCGGCCCACGTCAGCGTTCGCCGGTCGCCCTCCTCGGGCGCCCACACGGCCGCCTCGCGGTCGGGCTGCTCGCGTGCCCAGCGGTGGACGCAGGCCTCGGCGACGTTCAGACGCGCACCGAGGAACCAGGTCGCCCACTCGATGCCGTGCGACGTGTCGACCACCTCGTCCCAGCCCCGCGCGAGTGGGAGGTCGAGGTCGTCGACGACGGCGCGCCAGAAGCGGTCGGGATCCTCGATCGACATCCGGTGGAGCGCCGTGTAGTTCGCGCACCCGAGAGCGCGGGCGAGACGCGCGACGTTCGCGGCCTCGAGCTGCGCGGGGCTGGGGGTCCACGTGAAGTCGCCCGATACCCGCTGGCTAGTCTGGGGTGGCATTGAAAGCTCGGATCTTCGCAGAGGAAAACAGGAAGTGGTTGACGCTCGCGTCGGTCTCGTTCGGCCTGTTCATGATCATGCTCGACAACACCGTCGTGAACGTCGCGCTGCCGTCGATCCAGCGCGACCTCGACGCCGATCTCTCCGAGCTCGAGTGGATCGTCACGGGCTACGCCCTGACCTTCGCCTCGTTGATGCTCGTCGGCGGCAAGGTTGCGGACGCGTACGGGAGGCGGCTGGTCTTCGTCATCGGCATCGTCGTCTTCACCTTCGCGTCGCTGATGTGCGGACTCGCGGACTCGTCGGAGATGCTCATCGGCGCGCGCGTGCTCCAGGGCGCCGGCGCCGCCCTGATGAACCCCGCGACGCTCTCGATCATCGCCGCGACGTTCCCTCCGCGCGAGCGCGGGACGGCCATCGGGATCTGGGCGGGCACGTCGGCACTCGCGCTCGCGATCGGTCCGCTCGTCGGGGGCCTCATCACAGAGCACATCGACTGGAGCTGGATCTTCTTCGTCAACGTGCCCGTGGGAGCGCTCGCGATCGTCGCCAGCCTCCTCTTCATCGACGAGTCTCGAGACGAGACGCACGAGCGCCTCGACCTGCCGGGCCTGATCACGTCCGCGCACGGGCTCTTCGCTCTCACCTACGGACTGATCGAGGCGAACACGTACGGGTGGGGCTCCGCCCGGATCCTCGGCACCTTCGTCTTGGCGGCCGTGTCCCTCGTCGCCTTCATCGCACTCGAGAAGCGGCAGCGCGCGCCCATGCTCCCACTCGAGCTGTTCCGCAACCGCACCTACACGGGAGCCAACCTCGTGATGCTCCTCGTCGCGCTCGCGATGTTCGGCGTCTTCTTCTTCGTCTCCCTCTACATGCAGAACATCCTCGGCTACTCCGCGGTCCAGACGGGCGCCGCATTCCTGCCGATGACGGTGCTGATCATCCTGGTCGCCCCGATCGCAGGGAAGACGAGCGACCGCCTCGGCTCTCGCGGCCTCATCACGGGAGGAATGACCCTCCTTGCGGTGCAGCTCCTTCTCTTCTCGCAGCTCAGCGCCGACGCCTCGTTCTGGAATCTCCTCCCGGCGCTCCTCATCGGCGGGGTCGGGATGGCGTTGACGATGACCCCGAGCGCGGCGGCCGCGACGCGGAGCCTCCCGGTCGACAAGGCAGGCGTGGGCTCGGCGGTACTGAACAGCGCCCGCCAGGTCGGTGGGACGATGGGAGTCGCGATCATGGGCGCGATCGTGGCGGCCGAGGTCGGCGACGTGCCGACGCCCGATGCGTTCATGCGCGGCTTCGAGCGTGCATTGCTCGTCGCCGCTGCCATCGCCATCGTCGGCGCGATCGTGGCCTATGTCCTCATCCGACCGCACGAAGAGGTCAGCCGCCGTGCCGAGCAGCGCCCGACTGCCGAGCCCGTCGCCAAGTAGCGCCCGCGCGATCCGGCCCGAGAACTGAAAACGCCCCCGGCTGCGGCTCCGGGGGCGTTTCCCGTTCGAGGCGACCCCTTCCCGGGGTGGCGAGCCGGTGAATCGTGGCTCTGCGGCCCAGCCACGCTCATCTGCAGCCCGCCGACCTATCCGGCGGTGGTGCCTGCGCATCCGATCTGGCGTCCGATCGTCTGCGGTGTGGGCCTGACTATAGGAGCCGGGTCCAGAAAAGTCAAGTAGCCATGTCAAGTGATTTGGGCTACCGTTAGTTCACTCAGAAGCGGTATCCGAACATCCCCCAGTCAGGGGAGCGCTCGGGGATCCGGATCTCACTTGACTGATAGAGGCATGCACGAGACCGTCACGATGCCCGCGTCCGCTTCGGGTACCCGTCTGGGTGAGCGCGTCCGCTCTCTGCGCGTCGCCTCCGGGCTGACGCAGACCCAGCTCGCGGGTGATCGGTTCTCGAAGGAGTACATCAGCCAGATCGAGCGTGGGAAGACGCGCCCGACCGAGACGACGATCGCATGGCTCGCCGAGAAGCTCGGCGTGGATTCGGTTTTCCTCGCATCAGGTGTCTCGACCGAGGAGCGCGCGAGGATCGAGGCAGAGCTCGAGCGAGCCGAGGCCCTCAGTGCGGCGCACGAGTACGACGACGCGATCGCGGCGTATCGCGAGGTCGCTCCGGCGGCGGACGAGTCCGGCTCGGCTGCGCTCCAGGCGCGCGCGCTGGCGGGTGAGGCCTGGGCGCTTCAGGAGCGCGGCCAGGTCCGCGACGCGATGGAGCTCCTGGTACGGGCTCGCGAGCTCGTGGAGCGGCCCGAGTTTTCGGACGTCGGCCGCGCCGACGTTCTCTTCCGGCTCGGCGTCTGCCGCTACAAGCTCTCGAGCATCTCGACCGCGGTCGCGCTGTTCGACGAGGCCCTCCAGCTCGCCGAGCGGTCGGGCTTCCCGTGCGGACTGCTTCTCTCCGACATCCTGCAGTGGCGCTCGCGCTGCCGCCGCCGGCTCCGCGACTACGTCGCCGCCCGGGATGACGTCGAGCGCGCGCTGGAGCTCGCGCAGGACCTGGGAGACCGCGCCGCGATCGCGCGGGCGTACTTCCAGGCCTCGCTCATCGCCCAGCGCGAAGGCCACTATGTTCTCTCCCGCAGCTACGCCCAGCGGGCGAAGGAGCTCTACCAAACCGTCAACGACGAGCGCAACGTCGGACGCCTGCACCTGATGCTCGGTGGGCTCACGCTTCTCCTGGGAGACGAGGAGCACGCCGTCGAGCATCTGAAGGCGTCGTACTCGAGGGCGCTCGATGCAGATTCACCCGCGGACGCGGCGCAGGCGCTCGAAGGGATCGCCCGCGTCCATCTGAACCGCGGGGAGTACGACCAGGCGGACGAGCTGGCGCGGCAATCGCTCGCTCTGCTGCAGGGTCGGGAGGACTACCTCCATGAAGTGAGTCCGTCGCAGCTCGTACTGGGACGAGCGTTGCTCGAGCGAGGACGGCTCGATGAGGCGGAAGAGTGCTTCCGGGCGGCCGACGCAGCTGCAGAGCAGATGGCGTCGATCAGCCACCGGACGGAGGCGTGGGTAGCACTTGGGGATCTGGCAACGCGTCGCGGTGACGCACGTGAAGCCGCACGTCTCTACCGGAACGCCGCCGAGGCGCTCCAGGAAATCCGCTTCTAGAGAGGAGGTGGCGATGAAGCCGAAGCTGTATCTGCTGCTCATCAACCTTGCCCTGGTTGCTGCGTGGCTCGGAAAGTGCGGCTGGGGCCGGCACCACTCCTGGCCCGACGGAAGCTAGGAAGACCCCGGCTACACTCGGGCGCATATGCGCCCAGCTGCGGCACTGACCGTGCTGTCGTGCCTGCTGTTCGCGGCGGGCTGCGGCGGGTCCGACGACGGCGCGACCGCGACGGATCTCGCAGGAGGCTCGACCCTCGAGGAGCTCTGGCGAGCGCCAGGTGACGACGTGGCCGTCGTTCCGGGCACTGCGAACCACGAACCGGGCGACGTCCGTGTGTCGTTCCTCGTCGTCGACGCGAAGGGTCGGCCCGTCACGCTGCCGACCGCGAAGGTCTTCGTCGCCGACGGGCTCGATGATCCCCCCTTCCTCGAGACGGAGGGGAAGCTCGAGCGGATCGGCGTGCCGGGAGGCGACCAGGCGGACGCGACCCACATCTACGTCGCGCACCTGAAGCTGCCGCGCCCGGGAAAGTTCTGGATGCTGGCCGAGCCCGAGGGTGGCAACGAGAAGGTGCAGGCGCTCGGGAACGTCGTCGTGGTGAAGAACGACGGGCCGCCCGACGTCGGCGATCGGGCCATCTCCTCCGACACTCCAACCCTGGCGTCGGCTGGCGGTGATGCCGCGGCGATCACGACGCGCACGCCACCGGACGAGTCGCTCCTCCAGTACTCGGTCGCCGACTCCCTGCAGGCGAAGGTGCCGTTCGTCGTCACGTTCGCGACCCCGAAGTTCTGCTCGAGCCGGACCTGCGGTCCTGTCGTCGACGTCGTCGAGGAGGTCCAACACCGGCTCGAAGGCGAGAAGGTCCGATTCATCCACGCCGAGGTGTACGAGGACAACGACCCGG
>DASTWH010000030.1:0-7324 GCA_035758735.1 Gaiellaceae bacterium | reverse complement strand
TTCTCGGTTCCGATGGAAACGTAGAGCTAGCGGTCGACGACGGTGGTGTTCTGGCCACCGCCGCTGCCACCCGCTGCGTCGCGGTTGCCGAACCCGCCCCAGCTCGACCAGAAAATGAGCGAGGCGACGAAGCCGATGGCTCCGACCACGACGAGGATGACACCGGCGACTTGCAGATCAATTCCCGACACCTCGGCGTTGACGGCCCATGCGAGCACCGCACCGACGGCGATCAGGAGGATGCTGAGACTGATTCCCACGATCGATTCCCCCTTTGCCAGAAGAACCTGTTGAACAACCTCAGCTAGGTACCCGGATACGGCCGAACCTAACCGGTTGCAGCGGGATCTCGGACCAGATGAGGTCACGCGCCCTCACTGGACGACGGTCTTCGGCCCCGTGCAAGGAGTGCGACTCCGAGCGCGACGGCGAGACCTACAACACCGGCGACAGCGAGCGCCGGCGTCACGTCCCGCGATGTCGCGCCTGCGGGAGGGTTCGCTCCCGGGAGGACGGTGAAGCCGGCCGGCCAGGTGACCTGCGCGCCACTCGGGTACAGCTGGCGCGTCTCGAGTGTCGCGACGCCCGGATCAGCGTTCACCTCGACCTCGAGGAGAAACGTCTCGATCGCCAGGTGCGTGAGCCGCCCACCGCCCCACGTTGCGGTCGATCCGTCGACGCGCGCCGTCCAACCGGCGGCAGGCCGCGCCTCGTGGATGCGGAAACCCGCAGGAACCATCACCTCGAAGCTGTTCATGACCTCGGGGCGCTCGTTGGGCACGGCCAGGTGAAACGTCGCGACGGTTCCGCTCCGCACGGACTGCGGCTCGGGGACGACGTGCGCCGTCGCGGTACCGCACCAGGACAGGACGGCCGCCGCCGCGCCGACCGCTACGAGGAGCGGCCGAGTTCGGGAGCGTCGTTCGCTGGCATGACGAGTCATGACCCGACCGACTTTGCGGAATCGGCGCCCGGGCGGATTTCGGAGTTTCGCGCCACCGCTCGAGCCTCGCTACGACCTGCGACTCCCATATGCTGCCGCGCCATGACGTGCGCGGAGTGCGGCTGCTCCAGCCATACGGCGGCGGGTTGGATCGCGCTGCTCAGCCGCGATCCCGACGTGGACGACGGACTGGACGAGGTCGTCGCCTTCTGTCCGGTCTGCGCCGCGCGCGAGTTCCGTATGTCGGCGAAGACGGCGGAGACGTACATCTGACGCTGGGAGCCCGCGCCGACGTGATCGGCGGACGCCGCTAAGACGCACCGCCCGACGATTTCGACGACGTCTGGCTGGACGAGTTCCTCGGGGATGCGCCGAACTGGTCGACCGAAGACTCTCGACAGCGCGGTGGCTTCTCGCGCAGCAGCGGCAGGCGCTCGACGACGCTCATCCACTCGACGAGAAGACAGGCGAGACGCTTCGCGAGGTCGTCGACGCCTGGAGCAGGCGCTCGCGAAGCACGAGTAGAGCCGCGTCGACGTGAGCCGTTCTCAGATCAGGGCGCTGGCTGCGCGATACACGGCGTATGCGACCGCGCCGTACGCAGCGAGTGCCGGCACGAAGATCGCCACGGCCAGCGCGATCTCCGTTCGGCGCTCGAGGATCTCCTCGCTCTTCGCTGGAGCCTCGAAGCCGAGGCGGCCGTCGCCGTAGACCGGTTCACCGGCCGCAGGCGCGGACCCGCCGTATGCAAGTCCTTCAGACATTCCCATCCCTCCCCTGGTGACACCATGCCCCAGGAAGGCGACTCCGTCAACACCAATCTTCGGGCCGTTCGCGTCACACCCGGCCGCCGAATCTGATCAGATGCCCCGATGCCCTGGACGGAGTTGGTCCTGACTGCGGCGGCACTGCTGGCGACGGTGAACCTCTTTGCCGTTTTGGTGGTCGCCCGCGCACACCAGAGCTGAGCGACCGCCTCGAAGCGGGGGGCGCTCGCCCGCATGCCGCCACAGCTGCCAGGCGGCGCACCCCCGCACTATCGAGATCCCCCTGGGGGTCGTGTCTTGCTCGCCCGGACGGGGGATTGTTTACGGTCTCGAGCCACCGAGTGGCGTCACGCCCGGGGCTTCATCCGCGCATCGGACGTCGTGGCCCCTTCGCCGGATCGACGTGGTAGCGGACGGCGTCTGAGAACGCGGCACGTCCGATTACGGGCGCTGCTGTTACGCTGGCTTCGAACCGCTCTCTCCTTCCGCAGCTGCAGCCTCGACGGGTCGCGCCAGGTGCGAGCCCGAATCGGGAGGAGATCTCTTGAGTAGACCCCGCGCGACGGTCGAGAGGACCGAGGGCGATGCACGTGAGTCGGAGCGCAACCGTGTGGCGTGGAACCTTCCGCACGCCGCAAGGCCAGCGTCTTCGAAACCCACTCACGAGACGCCGACCGAGTGGCGAGAGTTGCCCGACGAGACGGACAGAGTGGCCGAGGATGGGTAGCCATCGGCAACAGACTCAGGCCAAGTCGGCGCGCGAACGCACGGTGCGCGAACGACGCGCGCGTAAACTCGAGAAGAAGCGTCTCGCCGCGGAAGAGCGTAAGGAGCGCTCCTCGTCGACGGCGCCGCGGCTACCGCACGATGAACCCGCTGTGCGCTTCCTGACGTGAAGCTCGCGGTCGGCGACTTGGTGGTCTACGGGAACCACGGGATCGGCCGCGTCGCCGCTCGCAGGAAGCAAGAGATGCTCGGAGAGGCGCAGGAGGTCGTCGTGCTAGAGCTCGAGCAACTCAAGGTGACGCTGCCCTTGACACTTGCGCGAACACAGCTGCGGCCGTTGGCGAACAACGCCGATCTGCACCGTGTGGGTGACGCCCTCCGCGACGATGGAGAGCTCAACTCGCGCAACTGGCTGTCTCGGCGGAGGGAGGCGGTCGAGAAGCTCATCGGTGGGACCCCCGTGGAGCTGGCGCAGATCGTCAGCGAAGGAGCTCAGCGCGAGCGGCTCCGGTCAGCAAACGGCGGAAGCAAGGGGCAATTTTCGTTGAGCGAGCGTCAGCTCTATACAAGGGCGCGTACGCTGCTCGCCGACGAGGTCGCTCTGGCTCTCGACATCGAGCCGGCGGCCGCGGAGACGTGGATCGACGGTCACCTGACCCGACCGAGCTAGCTCGGGCACTACCGTGGGAAGATTGGCTGGTGGCGTCGCCGCCTACCATCGCGCCGATCCTCGTTGCCGACCTGCTCGCCGAGGGCGAGCGGAGGCCGGTCTACGTGCACATCATCGACCATCCCGATGCGCTCGTACTGGTCGACACCGGCATGACGGAGCTGCACCCGGCGGTAGCCGACCTCGATCCCCGCCTCCGTCCGCTGAGTGAGCAGGACGTCGACCTCGCCATCATCGACATCGTCGTCAACACACACCTCCACTTCGACCACTGCGGCGGCAACCACCTCTTCGCCGGCAGGCCGATCTACGTCCAGCGTCGGGAGCTCGACGACGCTCGCAGCGAGGACGACTACACCATTCGCGAGTGGGTCGAGGCGCCCGGCGTGCGGTACGTGCCGCTCGACGGCGAGCATGAGCTGCTTCCCGGGCTCCGAGTCGTCCCGGCGCCGGGTCACACACGCGGCATGCAGGTGGTCGTCGTCGAGACCGGCGGGCGTCCGGTCGTCGTCGGCGGTGACGTGGCGGTGTGGTTCGGCGAGCTCGACGAGCCGGACACCGAAGGTCAGCTGCGGGTGCGCGCGCTCGACCCCGAGCTGGTCTGGCTCGCGCACGAGCACGAGCCGTGGCGGCCCCGCACCGTGTAAGGCACGTCGCGCAGACATCCGTCGAGCCCCGAGCTGTGTCTAGTGCGAGGTGCCGCCCTCGTCCTCCCACTCTTCGACCTGGAGTGCGTCGGGCGACTGAACCGTCCATGCACCCCCGACCTCGCGCCGCAGCACCTTCCCGCAGTTGGGACAACGCCGCTCCGTCGCTTCACGGAGTGGCTCGCCCGGAGCACTGATCGCGGATTCCACGCGTGACCCGCAGTTCGGACAGGCGTCGTGTTCGCTGTCCGTGGCGGAGTTCGTCATTGCTTCGCAACGTAGCACCGGCCTCGTCTGGCTAGCGTTGAACCTCGCCGCGGCGCGCTTTGGCTGCGTCGTGATCGCGCTCGGAGGAGATCTCGTCCTCGACTCTGCCTCGCCGCATGGCGTCGTACACGGCGTCCCAGTGATGTGAGACCTCGCTCAGCGCACGGGCCGTGGTCAGGGCGGCTTCCTCGAGCCGCGCGTTCACCCTCTCGACCTCGGCGAGGCGCTCCTCGAGGTCGCGCCACTTTTCCCCGAGCTTGCTCAACTCTTCAGCCACGACCTCGTAGTCGTCCATCTGTGAACATGATCACGCCGCACCCAGCCGACAGTCAACTCCTCTGGGCGGTCGTCCAGTGCATGGATAGCGTGAGCGCGTGGAGACCGTCCTCGATGGCGTCTCGGCGTTCTGGGACTACCTCGCCTCCGTCCATCGGGTCGCGCTCGCACTCGCGATCGGCTGTCACTTGGCGAAGACCGTGTGCGCAAGCCGTGCGTGGCGCAACGTCCTGGTGTCCGCCTATCCCGACACTCGCGTCGGCTGGCTGCCGCTGTATGCCGCATGCGTCGCAGGCGCCGGGGTCAACGCGCTCTTCCCCGCCCGAGTGGGAGACGTCGTTCGCCTCACGATGGCGCATCGTGCGATCCAGGGGTCGACATACACGACACTCATCAGCTCGAGCCTCGTGCTGGCGGTCGTCGACGCGGTTTGCGTGATCGCGCTCTTCGCCTGGGCGGTGACGCAGGGCGCCTTGCCGAGCCTCGACGTGCTCCCATACTTGCCGAGCTTCGACTTCGCCTGGTTTCTCCGGCACGAAACGGTCGCCGAGGTCACATTGGTCGTTCTCGTCGCCGGCGTCATCGCGCTCGGCGTCTTCATCCGCGCCAACGTCGCCGAGTTCAGGCAACGCGTCCGCCAGGCATTCACTGTCGTCCGCACTCCTGGGCGGTGGCTCCGCACCGTTGTCGCCTGGCAACTTGCCGAGTGGGCGCTTCGCCTCGCGACGGTGTGGTTCATGCTCGGCGCATTTCGGATCGAGCAGTCAGCCCGCAACGTGCTGCTGGTGCAGGCTGCGGAGAGCCTCGCGACGCTCGTGCCCGTTAGCCCTGGCGGGATCGGCACACAGCAGGCGCTGATCGTCTACACACTGCGAGGTAGCGCACCGCAGTCGGCGCTCTTGGCCTTCAGCGTCGGCGTGAAGCTAACCCTCACGGTCGTCAACGTCATCGTGGGCTTCGCAGCGATTCTGCTCACGCTGCGGACATTGAGGTTCCGTCGTGCGTCCGACCCGGAAGCTGCAGGAGAAACGCGTTGACCCGAGCCTAGTGTCCCCCGTCTGCTGGTCGAGCCGAGGGAAGGAGCAGATGGGTCTGCGTGATTGCCTGTGCGACGTCGATGAGCTTCTGGCCGCTTTGTTGTGAGTGCGACTTGAGTAGGGCAAACGCGGCTTCGGCGTCGATACCGTTTCGCTCCATGAGGATGCCCTTGGCTTGTTCGATGGTCGCACGGCGACCGAACGCGCCTTGCAGGTTTCGGAACTCGGCGAAGCGCCGCAGTGTGATGTCGAGGGCGGTCTCCAACTCGCCGGAGTCGTCTCCATCGAGAACGACGAAAGCGAAGACGCCTCGCTTCGCCGCTTGATGCACGTAGCTCGGGTCCTTGGCATCGAGAAGCGCAATGACGGGACACGCCGCCTCATGGACGATCGCGGAGATCTGCTCGAGCGCGTGCTCGCCATCGAGACCCAAGCCGACGAGCGCGATCTCGGCGCCTGTGCTTCGGCTGAGTGGCCCGACATCACCGATATCGAGGCCGCGCGCGACGATCTCATGGCCGAGCCCTTCGACGATCGCCGAAATACGCTCTAGCCGGTCGTCTCGCTCGTTGGCGATGAGCACCTGCAAACGATGTTCAGACTCGACCAACTCGTCTCCTAGCGCATTCCGAGGTCTCGACGCCAGAGGTATACACTTGGCTCAGCGGGTGATTCAACACCTGCCAAGGGCGCCCTCACGAAGCGGACGCCAACGTTTGAGCGTTCCTCATGAACCGGGACGACGGCCAGCCTGGATGCCCAGGCAAGACCGGACGTCTGGGCTGGCCGATCTATCGGCCCACTGCGAAGGAGGAACGACATGCACGCTTCATCTCTCGGCTCCGACCATCGGACTGGAGTCATCCGTGTTGTCCCCGAGACGGACGAGATCGTTGCCGTCTGTCTCGAGGGAGAGTTCGATCTGACGAACGCGCCAAGCTTCCGCGATGCGGCTGACCGTGTGCTCGAACATGGAGACGGACTGATCCTCGACCTGAGTGAGGCCACGTTCATCGACTCGAGCGTCATCCACGTCATCGTCCGTGCCGCAGAGGCCGCCGACGGCAGCCAGCGTGCCGTCGTGCTCCAGCTCGGGACCGCAGCGATCGTCGAGCGAGCCCTCGAGATCGCCAACATCGAGCAAGTGCTCCCGCGCGCCCACGACCGGCAGGAGGCCGTGCGGATCATTCAGCAGAGAGCAGAGACCGTGTAGCCCGAGCACGCAAGCTGCGGTCAAAGGGTTCGTCCTGATGCAACACGGGTACCTAGCTACAGCGCCAGTCGGCGCAAAGAAAAGGGAGACTCGAATGGCTACCTGGCTCTGGATCGTCATCATCGTTGCTCTTGCACTGGCCGTCTTTGGCTACTTCGGCCGCGGACGTCTCTCCAGGTAACCGCCCAGCTCGAGAGCGCGTGAGTTTCCGCCTCCGCGGCTGACGGTCTGGGTGCAAACACTCCGCGCCGTGCGACTCGAATGCGCAGGCAGGCACGACCTGCCCGGTCCACCGTGCTCGACCCCAGGCTCTCGGTCACCGCACAGCGGGTGGGCGGTACGACCCTCAGGATGGTCCCGCGTCTCGGCGTCGACCGCTGATCGATGAGGACGGCGAACGACGATCGGTCGCCGGCGTCACACCGCGACCTCGCGGGCCGGGTTGCGTTGGCGACACTGGTGGTGCTCGGGATAGTCGCGCTCGTTGCCGTCGTCTGGGTCGGGCGCGTGATCGTGGCGCTGCTGTTCTTCGCAATCGTCATCGCGTCCGCGATCCGTCCGAGTGTCGAGGCAATGAAGCGACGGCGGGTGCCGCGCGGTGTGGGCGTGCTGCTGCACTACGCCCTCTTCTTCGGCCTGATCGCCCTGGGTCTCTGGTTGGTGATCCCCGCCGCGATCGACCAAGTGCAGGCTGCACTGGGGCCGAGCAACGGCTTGCGAGAGGAGGTTCAGCGTGCCACGGGCGTCAAGCAGGACATCCTGGCGGCGCTCGACCGTC
>DASTWH010000026.1:0-2357 GCA_035758735.1 Gaiellaceae bacterium | reverse complement strand
TGGCGCGGGCGTCCACCGTGAGGCTCCCGAGCGTCGAGCGGCCGATCGTCTCGGGGACGGCATGGAACGACATCGAGCCGGCTTCGATCGCCGTCGCCGTCAAGCAGACGCCGTTGACCGCGACCGAGTCGCCGACGCCGGTCCGCGACGCCGTCTCAGGCGCGTGCACGACGAGAGCCATCCCGCCGCCGGCGTGCTCGGTGTCGACCACCACGCCGAGCTCCTTCACGATCCCCGTGAACACGACCTGAGGGTAACTAGGGCTCGTTCAGATAGGCCTGGATCAGGACATCGCTCCCGATCGGGCGTGCCTGCATCCGCGTCAGCTCGATCGGTCTCGGCAGCCCTTCGAGCATCCCGGGCCCGTCCCCCGAGATGCGCGGTGCCGTGAAGACGAGGAGCTTGTCGACGAGCCCGGCTTCCACGAAGGCGGCCGCGAGGGTCGGGCCGCCCTCGAGGAGCAGCGACTGCACACCTTCGGAGGCGAGCTGCTCGAGCTCCTCGCGTAGAGGGCCGGAGTGCAGCTCGAGCTGCGACTCGTCCGGCAGCGGGCCCTTGCCGAACGCGATCCGTCGCGGCTGGCGCACGACGCGAACGTCGCGCGCGTCGAGCCGCGGGTTGTCCCAGCGGACGGTGCCCATCCCGACGGCGACGGCGTCCGACTGCGCACGCAGGACGTGGACGAGCCGTCGCGAGTCCTCGCCCGTGACCCATCGTGATCCCGGGACGCGGACCTTGCCGTCGACGGTGACCGCGACCTTGTACGTGACGAACGGCCGTCCCGTCGCAACCCACGTCCGCCACTCCTCGATCTGCTGGCGACAGCGGAACCCGAGGTCGCCGTCGGCGAGCTCGACGTCGACCCCGTTGGCGGCGAGGCGCTCGAGACCGCCGCCGTGTTCGCGGTGCGGATCGAGCTGTCCGGCCACGACGCGCACGACACCCGCTTCGAGCAAGGCGTCGACGCAAGGCGGCGTCGTCCCGTGGTGAGCGCACGGCTCGAGCGTGACGTAGGCGGTCGCCCCCCGTGCTCGATCACCGGCCGCCTCGAGTGCGACGACCTCGGCGTGCGGTCCGCCCTTGCGCTCGTGCCAGCCCTCACCGACGATCTCGTCGCCCGCCACGACGACTGCACCCACGATCGGGTTCGGGTGCGTCGTGCCGCGGCCCCGCTCGGCGAGCTCGAGCGCGCGCTCCAGGAACCGAGCCTCCACGGCGCGGATCCTACGGGTCCTCCCTACGCTGCCCGCATGCGGCTACCGGTCGGACTCTCCAGCACGTGGCGTCACGAGCCCGCGTGGCTCGACGCCCTGCCGGAGCTCGTCTCGGAGTGCGCAGCGGAATGGTCTCTGACGCTCGAGGAGCCGATCGACACGCCGCATTCGCTCGTGCTCCCTGCCGGCGACGTCGTGCTCAAGCTGAACGCGCCGTCGCACCAGGAGGCCGACAACGAGGCCGACGCGCTCGCCCTCTGGGACGGACGCGGTGCGGTACAGCTTCACGCGCGCGACGACACGCGCCGTGCGCTGCTCCTCGAGCGGTGCGTCCCGGGGACCGAGCTCTGGAACTGCGAGGTCGAGGAATCCGAGGTCGTCGCAGAGCTGCTGCCACGGCTTCAGATCGCGGTCGAGGGCGCGCACCCGTTCACGCTCCTCGCCGACGAGGCCGATCGCTGGAGCGAGGCCATCCCGCGCCAGTACGCAGCAGCGGGACAGCCGTACGAGCGCTCATTGTTCGAGGCCGCCCTCGACGTCTACCGCACCGTCGACCGATCTGCCGCCTGGCTCGTGAACCAGGATCTGCACGGCGGGAACATCCTCCGTGCGTCCCGCGAGCCATGGCTCGTCATCGATCCGAAGCCGCTCGTAGGCGAGCGAGAGCTCGAGGCGAGCGGTCTACTGCGTAACGCCAAGTCTGTCTCTCGCTGGCTCGACGCCCTCGCGGACATCGGCCTCGACCGTGACCGTGCGCGCGGCTGGGGAATCGGCCACAACCTCGCGTGGGCGTGGGACGAGCGCTCCGGCTGGCTCATGCAGCACGTCGAGGAGGCGCGCCGGGTCCTCAGGGCGCGATGAGGCGTGCGACGAAGAAGCCTGCGGTCCCGTGCACGTGCGGAAGCGTCTGGAGGAACTCCGGCCGGCGAGGATGGCGAAACCGAGGCCACTCGTCGCCGAGCGTCGGGTCGACCTCGAGCCCGTAGGCATCGACGATCGCCTCTGCCTCCTCGGCGTTGATCGTGCACACCGAGTAGACGACAGCGCCGCCGGGCTGCACGCGGTCCGCTGCCGCTCGCAGGAGCTCGAGCTGGAGCTTCGGGAGCGGGAGCGCGCGCCAGCGCAGGTCGGGTCGACGGTTGA
>DASTWH010000017.1:0-10354 GCA_035758735.1 Gaiellaceae bacterium | reverse complement strand
CTCACGGTCGCCACGAGCACGACGGCGCTCGGGCGCAGCTCGCCGATGCGGCAGGTGATGTCGAAGAACTTCTCCATCCCCATGTCCGACGCGAACCCGGACTCGGTGACGACGTAGTCGCCGAGCTTCAGGCCGACGCGGTCGGCGACGAGCGAGTTGTTGCCGTGCGCGATGTTCGCGAAGGGGCCGCAGTGGACGAACGCCGGCTGGCCCTCGAGCGTCTGGACGAGGTTCGGCTTGATCGCGTCCTTGAGGACGACCGCCATCGCGCCCGCGGCCTGGATGTCCTCGGCAGTCACCGGCTCGCCGTCGGCCGTCTGGCCGACGGTGATCCGGCCGAGGCGCTCGCGCAGGTCGGCGAGATCGCGCGCGACGGCGACGAGCCCCATGATCTCGCTCGCCGCTGTGATGTCGAAGCCCGTCTCGCGCGGCGCGCCGTGCGCGCGTCCCCCGAGACCGGTGATGACGTTCCGGAGGTTCCGGTCGTTCATGTCCATGCACCGGCGCCAGGAGATCGCGAGCGGATCGAGCCCCGAGGCGTTGCCGTGGTGGAGGTGCGCGTCGATCAACGCGGCGAGGAGGTTGTTCGCGGCCGTGATCGCGTGCAGGTCGCCGGTGAAGTGGAGATTGAGATCCTCCATCGGCACGACCTGGGCGTAGCCGCCGCCCGCCGCGCCGCCCTTCACCCCGAAGACCGGCCCGAGCGAGGCCTCGCGGAGGCAGAGGACCGGGCTGCGGCCGAGCTTGCCGAGGCCCTGGGTGAGGGAGACCGACGTCGTCGTCTTCCCCTCGCCTGCCGGGGTCGGCGTGATCGCGGTGACGTTGATGAGCTTCGCGTCCGGCCGGTCGGCCAGCCGCTCGATGACCGAGAGATCGACCTTCGCCTTGTAGCGCCCGTACGGCTCGACCTCCTCGTGCAGGAGCCCGAGCTCGTCGGCGACGTCGCCGATCGGACGCAGGGTCGCGGCCTGGGCGATCTCGAGGCTGGAGGGCATCGTCGTGCTCATCGCGTTCCTTTCAGTGGCTCACCGCGGCCGCGGCCAGCTCGGAGACGAGGGTGTCGGTGTGGAAGCGTTCCATGGCGAAGGGGGCGATGAGGTCGGGGGTCTTCCCGCTCGCGACGAGCTCGGCGAGCGTGACGCCGACGATCGGCGCAGCCTTGAAGCCGTACGTCCCCCACCCCGTCGACACGTGGAAGTTGTCGATCTCGGTCTTCCCCAGGATCGGGCTGTAGTCGGGCGAGAGGTCGCAGAGCCCGGTCCACGTGCGGAGCACCTTCGTTCGTTCGAGCTGCGGCAGGAGCTCGATCGCGTGTCCTGCCGAGTACTCCAGGAACGACAGCGTGCCCGTGGACTTGTAGGTCGTGTACGGCTCGATCTCGGCGCCGATGAGGAACTCACCGCGATCCGTCTGCGACACGTAGACGTGGAGCTGCGACGACACGAGGACGACGTCGAGGAACGGCTTCACCGGCTCCGTGACGAACGCCTGGAGGATGTGCGTCGTGATGGGAAGGCGGAGACCGACGAGGCGGCCGACGAGCGACGACCAGCCGGCAGTCGCGCTGATCACCTGTCCGCACTCCACGCGCCCGCGATTCGTCTCGACGGCCGTGATCCGGTCGCCGTCGCGCTCGAAGCCCGTCACCTCGGTGCCCTGGTGGATCTCGACACCGCGCCGGTCCGCCGCGCGGGCGAAGCCCCAGACCACCGCGTCGTGGCGGATGATCCCGCCGGGTGGGTGGTAGAGCGCGCCGACGATGGGATACGCGGGACGCTGGGAGAGGTCGAGCTCCGGGCACAGCTCGGCGATGCGCGGCGGATAGACCACGCTCGACTTGATCCCGAGGAGCTGGTTCACCTCGGCCCGCTCCTGCATCGTGATCATGGCCCGGTCCGAGTGCGCGAGGGTGAGGTGCCCGTGCTGGGAGAACATGAGGTTGAAGTCGAGCTGGTCCGACAGGCCTTCGTACAAGCGGACGCTCTCCCCGTAGAAGGCGGCGCCCTCCGGAGTGCGGTAGTTCGAGCGGATGATCGTCGTGTTGCGTCCGGAGGCGCCCGAGCCGATGTACGACTTCTCGAGGATCGCGACGTCCGTGATCCCGTGGCGCTTCGCGAGGTAGTACGCGGTCGCGAGCCCGTGCGAGCCGCCGCCGACGATGACGACCTCGTACCGCCGCTTCAGCTCCGACCGCTGTCGCCACATGCGCTTCGGGAAGAAGATCTCGCTCAGCGCCATGCCGAGCCCTCCAGACCGGCGAGTGCGTCCAGCACGGCCTCTGCGACGTAGTGCCCGAGCTCCTGGTGGACGTACACGCGGAACCAGCCGTCGGCGTCTCTGCGGAAGAGGGCGGTCACGTGCGCGAACGGGCCTGCCGTCGGGATGCGGTCGAGGTCGAGATCCGTGAGCCTGCGCATGACCTGCTCGCTCGCGATCGCGAGCCCCGCGTACGCGCCGGTCGCGTCGTACGCGAGCACGCCCGCCGCGCGCGCCCTCGCCACCGCGTCGACGGCGTCGTCGTCCGTGAACAGGAACCCTCGCCGCGGCGAGAGCCGGAGCAGCTCCTCGCCGGATCGCAACGGCACCGCCTCGACGTCGCCGCGCAGCTCGACGACGCTCTCGAACGAGAGGTCACGGACGGCCGCCGGGTCGGCTTCCTCAAGGGCGCGACGGAGCGGCGAGGCAACCGTGCCCTCGGCCGAGCGCGACGGAGACAGGAACGACGGTGTCACGACCGCATCCGCTCGCCGCTCGGGTCGTAGAAGGCGCCGTGCGTGATCCTCGCCCCGCGCCGCTGTCGATCGACGACGATCTCGACGCGAGTCCCCGGGTCCGCGCGCTCGGTGGGCACCCAGGCGAGGCCGATGACCTCACCGACGGCCTCGCTGCGTCGCGCGCTCGTCACACGACCGGCCGGGAGACCCTCGATCACGATCTGCGCGCCCTCGGCCGGGACGACGTTCTGCTCCATCGTGAAGCCGACGAGCTTCTCCTTCTCGTCGCGCTGGGCGAAGTGCTCGAGTGCGAACTTGCCGACGAAGTCGTCCTTGTCCATCTTCGGGAGCCAGGACATGCCCGACGAGTAGAGGTTCGACTCCGAGTCGGTGTCCTGGCCGACGATGACGTGGCCCTTCTCGAGACGGAGCACTCGCTGCGGCTCGAGGCCGAACGGCCGCGCGCCGCCCGCCACGAGGGCATCCCACAGGTGCTCGCCGGCGGGGCTCGGGAAGTGGAGCTCGTACCCGAGCTCCCCGACGAACCCGATGCGCAGCGCGAGCGTGGGGACGCCGGCGACGTCGAGCTCCTTGGCGTCCAGGTACGTGAAGGCGTCGGCCGACACGTCGTCGGGGTCATCGACGAGACGGCCGAGCGCGACCCGCGCCTGCGGTCCGGCGAGGTTGACCGCGGCGAGGGCTCCGGTCACGTTGACGATCACGGCCTCGTACCCCCACACCGCATTCCACCACTCGAACCAGGCGGTGACCGCGTCGGCGCCGGTCGATGTGGTCGTCACGTAGAAGAGGTCGTCGGCGAGCCTGGCGATCGTGCCGTCGTCCATGATCCGCCCGCCGTCCGAGGTGAGCACGCCGTAGCGGATGCGGCCGGGCTTCATGTCGCCGAAGCGGTTCGGATACAGCCGCTCGAGGAGCGCGACGGCGTCGGGACCCTCGACGAGGAGCTTGCCGAGCGTCGAGACGTCGATCACGCCGAGCGACTCGTGGACGGCGCGCACCTCGTCCTCCGGCTTGTCGGAGTACGCGTACGGCCGCTTCCACGGCCCGGCCCACTGGATCGTCGCGCCGGCCTCCTCGTGCCGCCAGTGGATCGAACCCAGCCTCGCCGGCGTCAGCTCGCGCCCCGCCAACAGCCCGAGCTCGACCGGCGCCCACGGGGGCCGCGCGGTCGTCGTCCCGATCGCCGACTCGTACATCCGGTTCTGCTCCGCGTACACGCGGATGCTCGGCAGATGGCAGAGCTTCCCCTGGCACGGGCCCATCGTCGTCGTCGTGTAGCGCTTGGCGAGCTCGATCGAGTCGAAGCCCTCGCCGATCGCCCGTTTCATGTCCTTCGTCGTCACGTCCTCGCAGATGCAGACGAAGCACTTGCCCCTGCCCGGGTACGTCGGCTCGGGTGCGATCTTCGAGAGCCCCTCGCCCGTCACCGCACCGACTGCCTCGACCCCGTCGGGAAGCACGATCGGCACGAACACGCCGAGCCCGTCGTCGTACTCGACGCGGGCGCCCGCCTGCGCAAGCAGCGAGTAGGCCGGTTGCCTGCCGCCAGAGGCGACCAGGAGGTCGCACGAGTAGCGCTCGCCGTCGAGGAGGAGGCGCCGGACTCTCCCTTTGCCGCCCTCAGCGACGAGCTCGCGCGGACGCGCCTCGCGCAGGTCGACGACCTTGACGATCTCGATCCCGATCTCCTCGAGCTCGGCGGCGATCGCGAGCGTCTCGTCGTCGGCGCCGAGCACGACGGCCCGCTCGCCGGGCTTTATCGAGAAGTCGCGCACGAGACGCCTGACGCCGTCGGGCAGCATCACGCCCACGAGGTCGTTCCCGGGGAACACGACAGGCTGCTCCGTCGCTCCCGTCGCGACGACCACCTTCTCGGCGCGGAAGCGGTAGAGGAGCGTGCCTGCGTCGACGGGGACGAGACCGCCCTCCCAGATCCCGAGCGCTCGGGCCGGGGCGAGCACCTCGATGCCCGGGAGCTCGAGGTCGGCGTGGCGCACGTCCTCGTCGACCAGGACGACGCCAGGACCTGCTTTCGCCGCCTCCGCAGCAGCGGCACGCCCCGCCCAGCCGGCGCCGACGACGAGCACGCGCGCGCGGCGGTGCTCGGTGTCGTAGCGGCGAGAGTGCCCGGCGTGAGGATCGAGCTTCCCGAGGCCCGCGGCGCTCCGCAGGAACTTCTCGTAGAGCGGCCAGGCGGCGCGCGGGCGGATGAACGTCCGGTAGTAGAAGCCGACGGGCGTGAACGGCCCGCCGACCTTGTCCGTGACGGACATGAGGTCGAAGTCGAGCGACCAGCGGACGTTCTGCCCCTCCACCACGGCGCCCTCGCGGATCGGCTCGGTGCAGACACGGACGTTCGGCACGCCGTCGACCGTCATCTGGCAGTTCGGGCAGTGGCCCGAGCAGCACAGGAGCCCGCGCGGCCGGTGGTACTTGAACGAGCGCGAGAAGACGCGCTTGCCCGCGGCGAACGCAGCGGACGCAATGGTGTCGCCCACGAACCCGGTGACCTTCCAGCCCGCGAACGTGAACGAGACCGCCTTGGCGCGGTCGATCCGCTCGCCGACCCGCTCGTCGAGCCTCACGCGGGCCTCGTCGGCTCGGGGAGGGCTACCTCGAGCACCTCGTTCGTCCGTGTGTCGCGCTCGGCGAGGAACCACTCGCCGCACCCGGTGCGGTGCTGCCACCACTCCCGCTGGACGCCGGCGACGTTGTCGCGGAAGTACACGTAGTCGGTCAGCTCACGCAGGCTCGGCGACCCCGCCGGTCGCTTCGTGACCTCGCCGAAGTACGCGTACTCGTCCACCGGGCGCGGGCCGCAGAACGGGCACGAGAGAAGAAACGACATCAGGCGATGAATTGCACTATCAGCAACGCTGTGCCAAAATCCGCAACGAACCTACACCGATGTCGCGCACTCGTCAACCGTCCACCCGCCGAATTGGCGCTGCCGAGCGTGCGATCACCATGCTCGACACCCTTGCAGAAGCGGGCGAGCTCGGCACGAACGAGATCGCACGGCGTACCGGCATGACGCCGAGCACCGTCTCGCGTCAGCTCGGGACGCTCGCAGCCTCCGGCCTCGTCGAGCGCGTCGACGCGACCGGGCGCTACCGGCTCGGCATCCGGCTCGTCCACCTGGCGAACGCCGTGCTCGCGCGCCTGGACGTCCGCGAAGTGGCGCGCCCCCACCTCGTCGCGCTCGTCGAGGCGACGGGCGAGACCGCCACGCTCTCCGTGCCCGGCGACGAGGACGCGATCACGGTCGACTTCGTCCCCGGCACGCACCAGATCCAGCCCGTCTCGCGACTCGGCCGGCCGTCGATCGCTCATGCGACCTCGGCGGGAAAGGTGATGCTCGCGTTTTCGGGACGAGAGCTTCCCGACGGCCCCTTCCGTGCGTACACGACGAGCACGATCACCGACCGGCAGGTGCTCGCAACGGAGATCGAACGTGTGCGCGATCGTGGCTACGCAGAGGCGGTCGGCGAGCGCGAGCCCGGCCTCACGGCGATCGCCGCGCCGATCCGTTCGGCCCGCGGAGAGCTCGAGGCGATCATGGCACTCCAGGGTCCCAGCGCGCGGTTCGATGGCCCTGCCGTGGAGAAGGCGCTGCCGCTCGTTCTCGAACGCGCCGCCGCGATCTCGCGCGAGCTCGGCTGGCGCGCCGTTTGATCTCGCGGACGTAAGAACGCGCGCGGGCGCGACACCAACCCCGAGGCAACCAACGGAAGGAGCGACATGCCTTGGGGTAGTTGGATCAACGAGCTGCCGACCGGGTTCTTCATGGCCGTGCACATCGCGGCCTTCGCGATCGGCGCGACGTTCGCGTGGGTCGCGTTCAAGCGGAAGCTCACGCTGCTCGGCCTCGGCTTCACGCTGTTCGCAGCTGCCGAGGTCGTCTACATGACGTACCACCTCGACTGGACCGTCTTCCTCTTCGCACACACGATCGCGGAGGTCCTCGACCTGGGGGCGTTCGTCCTCGTCTTCTTCGGGGCCGTTTATCAGGTCGCGTTCGCCAGGACCGCGCTCGAGCCGAGCCGGGGATGACGCCGCGTCGAGCCATCGCGGTCCTGGCCGTCCTGGCCACCGCGGTCGCCGGCTGCGGGGGCTCCGACAGCGGGCCGGTCGCAACGACGCAGGTCTCGATGGCGAAGAGCTACCGCTTCTCGCCGAAGGTCATCGACGTCCGCGCGGGCTCGACGGTCACGTGGACGAACGACGACAACTTCACGCACACCGTGAAGGTCGACGGCCAGGAGGATCACAAGGTCGGGCGCGGCAAGAGCGTCTCGATCACCTTCGACCAGGCGGGCACCTACCACTTCGTCTGCACCCTGCACAGCCGCGACATGGACGGCGAGGTGATCGTCGAGTGACGCGGTCCTGGGGCATCGAGCGTGATCTCGTCATCCTCGCCTGCGCGGTGAGCGCCGGGATCCACACGGCACTCACGCCCGAGCACTTCCGCGAGGGGGTCGGGGCGGGATTCGGGTTCCTCGTTTCGGCAGTCCTCCTGGCGGGTCTCGTCGTGGCGCTCACGCGCGCGGCGAGCCCGCCGGCACTCGTCCTGACGATCGTGACGATGGCCGCGCTGATCGCGGCCTACGCGCTCGCGGTCACGACCGGCATGCCACTTCTCCATCCCGAGGTCGAGCCGGTCGACGGACTCGCCCTCACCACGAAGGCGTTCGAGGCCGTCGGCCTCGTCGCGGCAGCGCACCTGCTCCTGCCGGCCCGGACGTCACCACTCATCCGATTCGAAAGGAAGCTGACATGAGCACGAAGACCCAACGCCCGATCCCACTCGGGCTCACCGCACTGGTCGCACTCTTCAGCGCACTCGTGGCTCTCGCGTTCGCCGGCGGGCACGACGCGGCAGCACACAACGACGCGAGTCATGCGTCTCCTGCGGCGATCTCGCCCGAGGAGCTGGCACTCCGTCAGGACATGCGCAAGCTCTGGGAGGACCACATCACGTGGACACGCCTCGCGGTCATCAGCCTGACGACGGACTCGCCCGACACGCAGGCGAGCGTCGGACGGCTGCTCCGCAACCAGGCGGACATCGGCAACGCGATCAAGCCGTACTACGGCAAGGCGGCCGGCACGAAGCTGACGGCGCTCCTTCGCGAGCACATCCTCATCGCCGCCGATCTCATCGCGGCCGCCAGGAAGGGAGATCAGGAGGTCCTCGCGTCGCAGCAGGCTCGCTGGCGGGCGAACGCCGACGAGATCGCGGCGTTCCTCTCGAGCGCGAACCCGGGCTCGTGGAAGCCCGCGGAGATGCGCGCGATGATGCGCGGCCATCTGCGCCTGACGACGGACGAGGTCGTCGCCCGCCTGACGAAGAACTGGGCGGCCGATGTGCGGTCGTACGACCGCATCCACGTGCAGATCCTGCACATGGCCGACATGCTGTCGGACGGGCTCGTCGCCCAGTTCCCCGCGCGTTTCCGGTAAGGACCGACGCGGAAACGACACGAACGGACCATGAGGACCGAGACGAGACACGAGCAGGGGGACGCGAGGGTCGCGTCGTGGCGACGGGACCAGCTCGCCCGCGCAGGATTCACCCTGCCGGACGCGCGAAGGCTGGCCCGCGATCCGCGCTACGACCTCCACTCCCTGCTCGAGCTCGTCGAGCGAGGCTGCCCGCCCGATCTCGCGATGCGAATCCTCGCGCCACTCGACGAGCTGGAGGCGGCATGAGCGCTACTCTCGCCGAGAAGGTGTCGACCGCTCCGCCGAAAGCCGATCGCCCACGCGAGCTCGACGAGGAGTCGCGGAGCTGGCTCCGTGACCTGCGAGACGACGGCCCGGTGCGGGACGACGCGGTCGCCCGCCTGCACGGTCTGTTGCTGCGTGCAGCCCGCTTCGAGGTCGCACGTCGGCGCCTCACACTCCCGCACGTTCGCGGCGGTGACCTCGACGACCTCGCCGTCCAGGCCGCGGACGACGCGCTCATGAGCGTCCTTCGTCGGCTCGACGACTTTCGCGGGGCGAGCCGCTTCACGACGTGGGCGTACAAGTTCGCCCTGCTCGAAGCGGCGGTGAAGCTCCGCAAGCGCGCCTGGCAGGGAGTCGAGACGCCGCTCGACGACGACGAGTGGTCGTTCTTCGCCGCGAGCGGAGAGCAGCCCGACACCGAGACCGAGCGTGGAGAGCTGCTCGCGACCCTCAAGGACGCGATCGCCGACGTGCTCACGGAGCATCAGCGCCGCGTCCTCGTCGCGATCGCTATCAACGGCGTCCCGATCGACGTGCTCGCCGAGCGGCTCGGCACCACGAGGGGCGCGCTCTACAAGACGCTGCACGACGCCCGGCGGAAGCTCCGCCGGCATCTCGAGGACTCCGGGCTCGCACCCGAGTCCCTGCTCGAGGAGACCAGATGACAGACGAAACGAACCACAACGAGCTGCTCGGACGCCTCCTCGGCCCCGCAGACCCCGAGATCGGGTGCAACGCATGCTTCGAGGAGCTCGATCGCTACGTCGAGCTGCAGCTCGCCGGCGAGGACGTCGACACAGCCCTGCCCGGATTCCGCGCGCATCTCGAGGGCTGCCCTGCGTGTCGCGAAGAGCACGACAGCCTGTACGCGTTCGTCGCCGGCGAGCCGGCCTGAACGAGCCACTCATCGAGCCGCTCGACGTCCTCTACGAGGCCGACTCGCTGCCCACGGCCGACCTCCCGTCCGAGGTCGAACGCCTCCACGGGGGCGGCCTGTACCTCGCGGAGGACTGCCTGTACGCCAACTTCGTCGCGACCCTCGACGGCATCGTGGCGATCCCTCCGATGCCGCGCTCGAACGAGTTCATCGCGGGCGGCAGCGACGCCGACCGCTTTCTCATGGGCCTGCTCCGCGCTCACGCGGACGCCGTGCTCATCGGTTCCGGCGTTCTCCGGGCGAGTCCGAAGAGCACCTGGCGGCCCGAGGCGATCTTCCCGCCGGCCGCGGACGCGTATGCGGAGCTGCGTCGGAAGCTCGGCACGACCCCCGAGCCCGAGATCGCAGTGCTCACCGGGAGCGGCGCGATCGACGTCGCTCATCCGGTGTTCGGCTCGCGTGCGGTCGTGCTCACGAGCGACGCAGGCGCGGCTCGGCTCGAGGGCCTTCTTCCCGAGACGACGGCGGTCCTGCCACTGGGAGCGGCCGAGACGATCCCGTCGGGCGCGCTCGTCGGAGCGCTGCGCGACCGCGGCCATCGCCGCATCCTCTGCGAGGCGGGCCCGCACACATTCGGCGGCCTCCTCGAGGACGGTGCGGTCGACGAGCTCTTCCTGACCTCGTCGCCGCTCCTCGTCGGAGATGCCGGGCCCGGTTCGCGGTTCTCGCTCGTCGAGGGTGCCGACCTCACGCCCACGGCGCCCCGCGGCCGGTTGCTGAGCGTGCGCCGGCACGGCTCGCACGTGTTCACGCGCTATGCGCTCGAGCGGTCCTAGGCCGAGCGCGCGAGCCGCTCGCCGAGCGCCTTTACGCTCACGCGCAGTTCATCCGGCTTCCGGATCGAGAAGCCACAGCCGAGACCCGCGAGCATCGTCGCGGCCCAGTCGAGCGAGTCGGCGCGCATCCGGAGGACGGTTGCGCCGTCCTGGTCGATGAGCTCGGCAAGCGT
>DASTWH010000385.1:0-2869 GCA_035758735.1 Gaiellaceae bacterium | reverse complement strand
GGCGACCGGCCTCGGATGCGACCGATCGGGTCTCCTGAGTGGCGACGTCGACGACCTCATGCGTCGCCGCACCGGCTTCGGCGGCGACCGAGGAGGCGCTCGCGGGGGACTCCTGCGGGGCGGTGTCGCGGTGGCCACCGTTGGTGCGAGGGTCGGCACCGCTCGTGCCCCGGTGTTCGCCGTTGGTGGTTTCGGTACCCGCAGCGGAGTTCGGCGACTCGCCGAACTCGCCCGGGAAGTTCAGGTTGCTCATGGTGATGCACTCTCTCGTCGGAACCGACCGGTCGCCCGGGAACACGAGGTGTTCGACGAGGGGACCCGATCGTTCAGTGAGGGGCCAACGCTAGGCGCGCCGTCATCGCGGGAACAGGGACTTGCCGATCCCCGACCACCGGCGTACACGCGCGCGGCCGCGAACCGCTCCCTCTGGCGCCCGCCCGAAGCAGAGGCCGGCGCTCGCGGCAAGCCCCTGTCCGGCTGCGCCGCCCACCGGCAGCCTTGAGATGCAGCACTCCGCGTGGGTGGCCGCCCCTGCGAGATCGAGAAGGGACCGAGATGGTTCAGCAGACATTGAAGAGCCCGAGCGACCTGCTCCACTTCCAGCTCCGAACGGCGATGACGATGGAGAACGACTCCCTCGCGGCGCTCGGCGAGTTGGCCAAGGCCGCGAAGTCGGCGGAGATCACGAAGCTGTTCCGGCATCACGCCGATGAGACCAAGGAGCAGATCTCGAACCTGCAGCAGGTGTTCCGGCTGCTCGAGCTCAAGGAGTCGACGGCGCCGTCGCCGAGCACGAAGGGCATCTCGAAGCAGGCCGTTTCGCTGCTGGAGCGGAGCGCCCCGAAGCTGCGTGATCAGGTCGCGCTGTCCAGCGCGCTGGGGAACGAGCACTACGAGATCTCCGCCTACCAGGCGCTGATCGTGCCGAGCTCGGCGATGGGGATGTCCGATGTCGTGAGCCTCCTGCAGGCCAACCTCGACCAGGAAGAGCACACCGCGGAGGAGCTCCAGACGACCTTGGAGAACCTCCTCGGATAGGTCGATGCTCAGCGTTCGAGTCGCCGGAGTGTTGCGAGGAAGCCTCGGAGCTCGCCCGCTGCGGACCCGGCGTACCTGACGGCACCCTGTGTGTCCGCGTCATCCGGTTGCGGCTGCGCTGTGGCGGGTCGACGATCGGTCTCAACGAAACGTGGGGGAAGGGTTCGATGATGGGCACGATCAACGTGGGTGCGGAGAATTCAGCGCCGATCGATCTGTATTACGAAGACCAGGGCAGCGGGCGCGCCGTCGTGTTGCTGCATGGTTGGCCGTTCGATGGCCGGTCGTGGGAGCCCCAGTTGCATCCGCTGCTCGAGGCCGGCTACCGCGTCATCAACTACGACCGGCGTGGCTTCGGTCGTTCGAGCGCTCCGGTCACCGGGTACGACTTCGACACGCTGAGCGCCGACCTCGATACCGTGATGCGCACGCTCGATCTGACGGATGTCTCGTTGGTCGGTTTCTCGCTCGGAACCGGCGAGGTCGCCCGGTACATCGGACGATTCGGGGATGACCGGGTGCGGAGCATCGTGTTGATCGAGAGCCTGACCCCGACGTTCGCGAAAGGGCCGGACAACCCGCAGGGTGTGGACGCCGCCGGTGTCGATGCGACACAGCAGGCGATTCTCGCCGACCGATACGCCTGGCTCACCGGCCTCCTCGGCGACATGCTGAACCTCGATGAGTATCTCGGGAAGCGGGTCAGCGATGAGGGCGTCCGCGCGATGTGGTCGGCGGGCGTGGACGCGTCACCGTGGGCGACGTGGGCCTGTCCGCGCATGTGGCTCGAGGACTTCTCGAGTGACATCCAGAAGATCGACGTGCCGGTGCTGCTCCTGCACGGCACCGCCGACCGGATCCTGAATCTCGACAGCCAGGGCCGACGCGCGCACGCGGCGATGCCCGATGCCGAGTACATCGAGATCGAGGGCGGCCCGCACCTCGGGAGCGTGACACACGCCACGGAGATCAACAGCCACCTGTTGCGTTTTCTCGCGACGTGAGCCCCGGCATCCGCTCGTGATCTGATCACGAACCGCGCGACGTCTCCTGGTGGAGGACCCCGGGCGAAGTCGGTGCGGAGTTCGCGGAACGATACGTGCCGCGAACCCTGAGGACCCCGTGAACGATCCCGAAAGGATCCGACCATGAACGACGAACAACGCGATCAGCTCACCCAGAAACTGAAGCGAACCGAAGTGCAGCACGTCGGATCCTCCATTCCCGGGAGGGAGATCGTCCAGGTACTGACCGAGATCCCGGTCGGGGTGTCGTCGGGCTGGCATCACCACCCGGGGGAAGAGGTGGGGTACATCCTGGGCGGTACCGTGCGAATGGAGATCCGCGACGCGTCGACGCTCAGGCTGAACGCCGGCGATGGCTTCCTGATCCCACCGGGCGTGCCGCACAACGCGACGGACCTCGGCCCCGAGGTCGGGCACATGCTCTCGACATATATCGTCCTTAACGGCGAGCCCCTTTCGACGCTCGAGCCGTGACCGAACCCCGCACCGGGTGTTGCATCCTGGGACGAGTTCGAAATCGCCGTCACGTGTCTGCGGCCCGCGAGCCTGCACTGACTATCCGGGCGCGACCTGACGATCGAGCCGGAGGACGCGCGCCGTGAGTTCGTGCCGGCGCTTCGAGCGCTTCCGTTGAACGTCTCTCCGACGATCAAGCCATGACAGACCGTGGGCAAACGCCTCAGCGAAGGGGTGACATCGTCGCTGCGAGGAAACGAAACCCCCGGTCGCCCGGGGGTTTTCGATGTGGCTCCGACCGGCATCGATCCGGTGACCTTTCGATTTTCAGTCGAACGCTCTACCAACTG
>DASTWH010000381.1:0-2476 GCA_035758735.1 Gaiellaceae bacterium | reverse complement strand
GGGGATGAAGTATGCGACCGAGACTGCGAGCGAGAAAGCGGTCGCGGCGACGGCGGCCCAGGCCAGCGCGCGAACGCGGAGCCCGATCCCGAAGACGGCGGCTGCGAGCGCCACGGCGAACACGACGTAGCGCATCCGCTGCGGGTCGTAGGCCAGGACGAGCGCGGTCACCAGCAAGGTCAACGGCACGCCGACGAGGGCGACGAGAGCTGCGACCGGGAGCCGACGGCGGACGACGTCGGCGACGACGAGTGTCCCCGCGCCCAGGAGCAGGGTCACGAACGCGAGCCCGTACGACGAGTGCATCGGCGATTCGACGAACCCCGTCGGAAGCCGGCCCGCAGGGCCGGCGACGTCCAGGCCGACCGCATTCGCTGCGTGCGCGACGACGCGAGCCGCGACCCTGACCCAGGTCACGATCATCGGCGTGACGAGGAAGGCGATCGCGCCGATGAGGACCGCGACGCCGGCACCGGTGCGGCTCCTCCGCCAGAGGAGCGCCGCGACGACGAGCGCGACGGCGAAGGCGGCGAGGCCCCAGAGCGGAGACGCGAGCAACGCCGTGTTCTCGCCGTTGGACAGCTCGAGCAGGTCTGCGACGGACCTCCAGACGCGCTCCCCGAGCGGGTTCACGCCGCGATCGACGACGACGCCACCGGTGAGGTGGCCCACCTCGACGAGGTTGACCGCGAACCAGAAGGAGCCGAGGACGATTCCGACGGCTCCCAGCCCGGCGATCGACCACCACCGTCGGCGAGGCTGGCTCGCGAAGGCGAAGAGGGCGAGCGTGGGGATCGCGAACGCGGCCGTCCCCTTCGTGCCCACCGCGAGCCCGAGCGCGAGCGCGGCGAGCGCGAGCTCGGCGCGCGAGCTTCCCATGGCGAAGTACGCGCAGCCGACCAGGAACGACGCGACGACGAGGTCGTTGAGCGCGGTCGGCGCCTGCAGCACGACGACAGTGAACGTCGCGAATGCGAGAGCGCCGAAGGCGGCCCCGCTCCGGCTGAGCCCGAGGCGCCGTGCGATGCCTGCGATGGCGAGACAGGAGGCGACCAGTGCGAGAACCTGCACGAGAGCGACGTAGCGGTCGCCCCGGCTCAGGATCATCGACACGGAGGCCTCGATCTCCGCCGCGGGCGGGAAGACGTCGATCCTCTCGTCCGGCGCGTTGGGGACGTACGCGACCGCGTGCTGCTGCTTCCACAGCGCGGCCCGCGGGAGGTGGTAGAGCATCGTGTCCGGGAGGCTCTGCGGCACCGTCAGGGCGACGACGAGCGCGTACGCATGCGTCAGAACCGCGAGTGCCGCGAGAACTGCGACCGCACGGTCGCGCAGCGCCTCTCTCGCGGGGCCGATCACGACGAGCGGCGGACGCGGCCGGCCACGACGCGTCCAGAGCAGGCAGGCGACCGCGAACCAGGCGGCGAAGGCGAAGAGGAGCCAGGTCCGGGTGAAGGCGTCGACGAGCGAGAGCGCGAGCGAGACGGAGACGACCTCCGCGCTCGCGAGGAGGTAGACGCCGAGCAGGAGCCCGATCGTCGAGCGGAGACCGAGACAGCTCGCCACGAGCGCTCCGGCGCCCACGACGAGCGCGGCCCCGAGGGCGAGGAGGAGCGTCCCCACGCGGCCAGGCTAGTCGGGTGATCCGATGGCGGTTATGCCGCCGTCAGCGCCTGGAGCTCGCGCCGGAGCTCCTTGATCTCGTCGCGGAGCTTTGCCGCGTACTCGAAGCGGAGCTCCTCGGCTGCGAGGTACATCTCCTCCTCGAGCGTGATGACGAGCTTCTCGAGCTCATCGCGCGACATCCCCTCGACCTCCGCCTTGCCGCGTCGACGCCGGGAGGTCGGGACGTGCGGGGACTCGAGCGAGAGGAGCTCGGAGATGTCGGACACGCCCTTGACGATCGTCTCGGGCGTGATGCCGTGCTCCTCGTTGTAGGCGACCTGGATCGCACGTCGGCGTGAGGTCTCCTCCATCGCGCCGACGATCGCCTCGGTGCGCTTGTCCGCGTACAGGATGACCTTCCCCGCCGTGTTGCGCGCCGCGCGGCCGGTCGTCTGAATGAGCGCCGTCTTGCCGCGCAGGAACCCCTCCTTGTCGGCGTCGAGCACTGCGACCAGAGAGACCTCCGGGAGGTCGAGCCCCTCGCGCAGGAGGTTCACGCCGACGAGGACGTCGTACTCGCCGAGGCGGAGCTCGCGGATGATCGCGATCCGGTCGAGCGTGTCGATCTCGGAATGGAGATAGCGCGCTCGGACACCCGCCTCGAGCAGGTAGTCCGTGAGGTCCTCCGACATCTTCTTCGTCAGGGTCGTGACGAGGACGCGCTCGCCGGCCTCCTCGCGGGGGCGGATCTCGTTCAGGAGGTCGTCGATCTGGTTGCGCGGCGGACGCAGCTCCATCTCGGGGTCGACGACGCCCGTCGGGCGGATGAGCTGCTCGGCGATGACCTTCGAACGCGAGAGCTCGAACGGGC
>DASTWH010000348.1:0-5269 GCA_035758735.1 Gaiellaceae bacterium | reverse complement strand
GCTCTCCATGATCGGCTGCGCCTGCCGGCCGAGCGCCGTGCCGTCGGCCACGTGCGCGCGCAGCATGTCGCCGGTCGAGACGTGGGGAAGGCCGTACTCAGCGGAGATCCGCTTCGCCTGCGTCCCCTTGCCCGACCCCTGGACGCCCAGGAGCAATACGTCGAGGGGCACCGTTACTTGAGGAAGCCCTCGTAGGAGCGCATCATCATCTGCGACTCCATCTGCCGCATGGTGTCGAGCGCCACGCCGACTGCGATCAGCACCGAGGTACCGCCGAGCGCGCCGGCGCTCGCCTGCGAGAAGCCGCCGTAGGCGATGAAGAGGCTCGGGAGCACGGCGACCGCGGCCAGGAAGAGGGATCCCGGGAGCGTCAGCCGCGACAGCACGCGGTCGAGGTACTGCGCCGTCGGCGGGCCGGGCCGGATACCCGGGATGTAGCCGCCGTACTTGCGCAGGTTGTCGGCCTGATCCACCGGGTTGAACTGGACCGCCGTATAGAAGTACGTGAAGATCACGATCATGAAGCCTTCGATGAGCAGGTAGATCCAGTCGCCCGGCTGGAAGTACTCGTTCACGAAGTCGCGCGTCGCCGGGAAGTACTGAGCCATCGTGGGCGGGAACGCCAGGATTGCCGCCGCGAAGATGATCGGGATGACGCCTGCCATGTTCACGCGGAGCGGGAGATAGGTCGAGCCGCCCGCCGTCATCTTGCGGCCGACCATCCGCTTCGCGTACTGGACCGGGATGCGGCGCTGGCCCTCCTGGACGAAGACCACGGCGGCGCAGATCCCGACCGCGATGAGCGGGAAGAAGAGCTTCTCCATCGGCCCGCCGTTCCACCACGCCGCGATGCCGATCGGTGCGCCGACGAGGATCGACGCGAAGATGAGGATCGAGATCCCGTTGCCGATGCCGCGCTTGGTGATCAGCTCACCGATCCACATGAGGAGCACGGTGCCGGCAGTCAGCGAGACGATGATGAGCACGAGCTCGCCCGAGCCGGCATTCAGGGCGCCCTGGCTGCGGAACAGGAACGCGTACCCCGTCGCCTGCGCTGCCGCGAGCACGACCGTCAGGTAGCGCGTGTACTGCGTGATCTTCGCGTACCCCGCCTCACCCTCCCGCTGCAGCTCACCGAGCCGCGGGATGACGACGGTCATCAGCTGGATGATGATCGAGGCCGTGACGTACGGCATGATCCCGAGCGCGAACAGGGAGAACTGCGAGAGCGCGCCCCCCGAGAAGAGGTTCAGCAGGCCGAGGATCGTGCCGCCGCGACCGGAGAAGTAGTCCTCGATCGTCTGTGAGTCGACGCCCGGCGCGGGGATCCACGACCCCAGCCGATAGGCGGCGAGCATCCCCGCCGTGAAGAGCACGCGCGTGCGGAGCTCCGGAACCCGCCAGGCGTTCGCGAGCCAGGAGAACATGCGCTACTCGGTCTCTTCCTCGGCGGTCTCGGGCTCTGAGGCGGCGTCCTCGGTCGCCTCTGCGACCTCGACGTCGTCGTCGGCCGCTTCGACGGCCGGCGCGGAGGCCTTGTGCTTCTTCTTCTTGCGCTCGACGGGCTCGCGGAGCCGCGTGACCGTGCCGCCCGCAGCCTCGATCTTCTCGACCGCGGACTTCGAGAACGAATGAGCGGCGACGGAGAGCTTCTTCGTGAGCTCGCCCTCGCCGAGGATCTTCACGTCGACCGACAGCTTCGCAATGAGGCCGGCGTCCTTGAGAGCTTCCAGCGTCACGTCGGCGCCCGCATCGAATCGCTCTTCGAGCGACCGCACGTTGACCGGCTGGTTGTACGTCCGGAACGGCCCGATGGGCATCGCGTCCGCGGACGTGTTGCCCCGGAGCTTGCCCGTGCGCATGTCGATCGGCATCTGGCCGCCCTCGAAGCCCGCCGGCATCGTGTGCGAGCCGGCGCGCGACTTCTGGCCCTTGATCCCGCGGCCCGAGTAGCGCCCCTTGCCGGAGCCGAGGCCGCGGCCCACGCGCTTGCGCGCCTTGCGCGCCTGGGCCGGCTTCAGGTTCGAGAGGTTCAGCTCGTCGCTCACGGTCAGCGCTCCTCCACAGTCACGAGATGGCGGACCTGGCGCAGCTGACCCTGCAGCTGCGGGGAGTCCTCGTGCTCGGCGCTTCGGCCGATCTTCCCGAGGCCGAGCGCGCGCAGGGTGCCGAGGTGGCGATCGGACTGGCCGATCCCACTGCGCACCTGCGTGATCTTCAGCTGGCTCACTCGCCCGTCTCCTCGGTGACCTCGGGCGCTTCGGGCTCGGCCGCGGCCTCCTCAACGGCCTCTTCCTCGGTCTCGTCGCGCTTCGCCGAGACCGGCAGCACCTCGGCGATCGTCTTGCCCCGCAGCGCCGCGACGTCCTCCGGCCGCACGAGGCTCTGGAGGCCATTGACGGTAGCCCGGCACATGTTGATCGGGTTCGTCGTCCCAAGGCTCTTCGCGAGCACGTCGCGGATGCCGGCGAGCTCGAGCACGGCACGCGTGCCCCCGCCGGCGATGACGCCGGTTCCCTCGCTGGCCGGGCGCAGTACGACGCGTGCAGCGTCGAACCGGCCGACGATCTCGTGCGTGATCGTCTGCCCGTGCTTCGGGACCGTGAAGAGGTTCTTGCGCGCGTCCTCGACAGCTTTCGAGATCGCGAGCGGCACCTCACGCGCCTTCCCGTAGCCCAGGCCGACGCGGTCGACCTCGTCGCCGATGACGACGAGCGCCGTGAACGAGAACCGCCGGCCGCCCTTCACGACCTTGGCGACGCGGTTGATCTCGATGACCCGCTCCTTGAGCTCGCGGGAGTCGTGGACGTCGGTGCTGCTCAAAACTGAAGCCCTCCTTCGCGGGCGCCCTCGGCGAGGGCTCTCACGCGTCCGTGGTACAGGTAGCCCGCGCGATCGAACACGCAGGTGTCGATGCCCGCCTTCTTCGCGCTCTCGGCGAGCGACTTTCCGACGGCGTTCGCCTGCTCGGTCTTCGAGCCGGGCGTGGCGACGGCCTTCCAGCTCGCCGATGCCAGCGTGCGTCCCGTCTCGTCGTCGATCAGCTGCGCGCTGATACCCCGGTTCGAGCGGAACACGACCAGCCTCGGCCGCTCCGCGGTGCCGGCAACCTTGCCGCGCACGCGGCGATGGCGGCGCATCCGCGCGTCGCGCTTCGTCAGGACGCTCATGCTCGCTTCCCGACCTTCCTGCGGACCTGCTCGCCCGCGTAGCGGATGCCCTTGCCCTTGTACGGCTCCGGCGGGCGGACCTTCCGGATCTCGGCGGCCGTCTGGCCGACCATCTGCTTGTCGATCCCCTTGACGACGATCTGCGTCGGCTGAGGGACGTCGAACTCGATGCCCTTGCGGGGCTTGATCGTGACCGCGTGCGAGTAGCCGACCGCGAGCTCGAGGTCCGTGCCCTTGAGCTGCGCGCGGTAGCCGACACCCTGGATCTCGAGGTGCTTCTCGAAACCCTTCGTGACGCCCTCGACCATGTTCGCGATGAGGGTGCGCGTCAACCCGTGCAGCGCTCGGTCCTCGCCTCGGTCGGTGGGGCGCGTCACGGTGATCTCGCTGTCGGTCTTCTCGACCTGCATCCGCGACGGGACGGCCTGCGAGAGCTCGCCGAGCGGCCCGTTCACCTGAACGCGCCCAGGCGAGATCGCGACCAGCACGCCGGACGGAAGCTCGATGGGTCTGCGGCCGATTCGTGACATCGCTACCAGACGAACGCGATCACCTCGCCGCCGACGCCGCGCTCTGCGGCCTGGCGGTTGGTGATCACGCCGACGGAGGTGGACATGATGGCGGTGCCGAGGCCGCCGAGCACGCGCGGGAGGCGATCCTTCCGGGCGTAGACGCGTCGTCCCGGCTTGGAGACGCGCTTGACGTTGGTGATGACACGGCGACGGTCGCGTGCGAACTTCAGCTCGACGACGAGCACCTTGTAGGGGAGCGGCTGACCCTTGTCGTCCGTGGCCTCGACGACGGAGTAGTCCTTGATGTAGCCCTCGTCCTTGAGGATGCGCGCGATCTCCTCCTTCATCCTGGAGGTCGGCATCGAGGCCGAGTCGTGCAACGCGCGGTTCGCGTTGCGAATCCTCGTGAGCATGTCCGCGATCGGATCGGTGAGCACGTTGTCCTCCTACCAGCTCGACTTCGTCATGCCGGGAACCGCACCCTGGTGCGCGAGCTCGCGCAGGCAGATCCGGCAGAGGCCGAACTTGCGATAGACCGCACGCGGGCGCCCGCAGCGGTTGCAGCGCGTGTAGGCGCGCACCTCGTACTTCGCCTTCCGCTTCTGCTTGACCCTCAGAGACTTCTTGGCCACTTACCGTTCCCTTCTCTCCGAGGCGAAGGGGAGACCGAGAGCGCCGAGCAGAGCGCGTCCGGCCTCGTCCGTCTTCGCCGACGTTGTGATCGCGACGTCGAGGCCGCGGATCGCCGGAACCTTGTCGTAGTCGATCTCCGGGAAGATGATCTGCTCCCGGATCCCGATCGAGTAGTTGCCGCGACCGTCGAACGAGCCGGGATCGAGACCGCGGAAGTCGCGGATACGCGGGAGCGCGATCGAGGCGAGCCGGTCGAGGAACTCGTACATCCGGGCGCCGCGCAAGGTCACGCGCGCGCCCACCGGCATGCCTTCGCGGAGCTTGAAGCTCGCGATCGACTTCGTCGCGCGACGGACCTGCGCGCGCTGCCCAGCGATGATCGTCAGCTCGTCGATCGCCGCGTCGAGCGCCTTCGCCTCGGTCTTCGCCTCGCCCACGCCCATGTTGAGAGTCACCTTCGTGACCTTCGGGACGTCCATGACCGTCGAGAAGCCGAGCTCCGACTGGAGCTGGGGGCGGATCTCGTCCTCGTAGCGCTGCTTGAGGCGCGGCACGTACGTCTCCGTGGTGGGCGCGTCGGCCATCAGCGGTCGATCTCCTGGCCACAGCCCTCGCGCTTGCAGACCCGAACGTGGGTGATCTCGCCCTTCACTTCCTTCTCGGTCATGCCGACGCGTGTCGGGTTGCCACAGACCGGGCAGACGACCATGACGTTCGAGACCGGCACGGGGGCCGGCTTGTCGAGGATCCCTCCGGGGACGATCTGCGCGCCGCCCATACGCGACGAGTCGCGGATCGGACGCGGCTTCGTGTGCCGCTTGGCGACGTTCAGGTTCTCGACGATGACGCGACGCTCGGAGGGGCGTGCCTCGACGACCCGGCCCCGCTTCCCGCGGTCCTTGCCGGACAGCATCTGCACCAGGTCGCCCTTCTTCACCTTCATCTTCGTGGACA
>DASTWH010000243.1:0-10215 GCA_035758735.1 Gaiellaceae bacterium | reverse complement strand
GTGCCAGGAGTCGTCGCGGCCGTCCGTGACCTGGTCGCGCCACCAGTGCACGCGCTCGATGTCGATCTCTCCCGTGATGGCCTCCGCGGCACCCGGAGCAAGCCGCGCGGCGACGAGCACCTCGGTCGGCCGGAGGAGCGTCTTCGTCGGCAGGCACGCGTAGTACGAGCACTCGCCGCCCGCGAGCTCGCGCTCGACGATCGTGATCTCGGCGTCGGCGTCGAGACGCCGCAGCGCCCCGACGAAGTGCTCGCCGGCAGAGCCCGCGCCGAGCACCACGACACGCTTACTCATTCACGGAGAGGGCGGGATTTGAACCCGCGACGCACCTTTCAGCACGTACGCGATTTCCAGTCGCGCTCCTTCGGCCGCTCGGACACCTCTCCAAGAGGCGACAGCCTAGCGAGGCGCAGAAGCGGTCAGCCCTGCGTGGCCGAGGTGACGTACGCCGCGACGTCCTGGATCTGCTCCTCGGAGAGCGAGTCTCCGAAGGCAGGCATCCCTCCTCCGCCGTTCGTCACCTGCGCGACGACCGCGTCGTGGGAGGGCTTCAGGTCGTCGAGGTTCGGCCCGATCGTCCCGGTCGAGCCCGCGTCGGCGAGCGTGTGGCACCCGGCGCAGCCCGACGTGCCGAGGAAGACCTCCTTGCCGGCGACCGGATCGCCCTGTCCCGGAGCGGTCGGCTCGGTCGTCGTCGTCTCGGTACCGGTCGTCTCGGTCGGCGTGGGCTCGGTCGGCTCGGCGCCCGTCGTCGTCTCCTCGTGTGCGGGCTCGTCGGCCTCCCCCACCTCCGCCAGCACGAGCACGGCGGTCATCTGCGCGAGGAAGAAGACGCCGCAAACGGCCAGGAAGATCGGAAGTCGCTTGCCCGGGAAGTCCGGCCGAGAACGCGGGATGACGAGCGCCATCACGAGCGCGAAGACGATGAACGAGGCCGCAACGACGACGAGCGCAGTCTCGTACCCGGTCAGCGCCAGCAGCACGGCGAGGACGCTACCACGGTGCCCAGAGAGGCGATCCCGCTACTGCTCGAGCGGTGCCATGGTCAATCCGAAGTCGTGCAACTGCGTCCAGTAGAGCTCGGCGGTCTCCTTCTCGCCCGACCACACGAGCGCCTGACCGGAGTCGTGGATCCGGTTCGCGAGCTCCATCCCCTTGTCGTACGAGACGCCCGGCAGCACGTTCGAGAGGGCGAACGCGACCCCCTGAAACGTGTTGTGGTTGTCGTTCAGCACGATCACACGCCAGGCCCGACCGAGGCCCGATCCCGTGCCGCGACGCGCACGCTCGCGGGGTGGCGTGAGCGTCGCCGGTGCCATGCGCTGACCGTACCAGGGCCCCGGAACCGGATACCCTTACGCGCTCTCGGGCGCATAGCTCAGCGGGAGAGCGCTCGCTTCACACGCGAGAGGTCCCTGGTTCGATCCCAGGTGCGCCCATCTCCTAGCAACTGGGCAAGTCAGTTGGGATCCTTGCCGCGGCCCTTGGCGAACTGCTCCGTCGCCAGTCGACGTCGGTACGCCAGGCGCTCTTACGGCACGCGTCACCCGCGGGCGGCACGCTCACTGCGAGCCGACCGAATCGCCACGAGCCGGTCGGCCAGCTCGCGCGGGCGGCTGAGGGTGATGTAGTGGCCGCCGTCCATCTCGTCGGCGGCGATGCCGAGGCGATCATGTGCGTGGTGGCGCGCCCACTCCGCCGAGAACATGCGATCGTCGCGGCACAGGATGTATCGCGTCGGCGTGTCCGGCCACGCCCCGAGTGGCCACGGTTCTCGCAGCGCCTTCGATGTCTCGTCCCGTTCCCGCCGCCTCGCTTCGTCCGCGAGCGCGGGAGGAACGTCATGGTAGAAGACGTCGTCGTACCCGGTGGCGCTGTAGCCGACGTTCGCCCACCAGTCCGCGCACAGCTCCCTCGGCGCCGGGATCATCGCCGCGACGAGGACGAGGTGGTCGATGGGGATGCGTGCGCAGACAAGCGGCGCGGTGAAGCCTCCGAGCGAGTGCCCCACGACGACGACGTCGCTGCGGTTGCCGATCGCCTCGACGACCGTATCGGCGTACTCTCGCCAACCGGCGGTCTCGTCCTCGCTCGGGAGGTCGACGGCAACCGGGTCGTGCCCGCGCCCGCGCAGTTCGGACTCGACGAGATGCCAGTCCCACGCGCTCCCACCGCCTCCGTGGATGAGCGCGAACGTCGCCACCACGCGAGGCTAGCCTTGGTCCCGGGTCGAGCGATGTGATCGTCGAGCACCCGTGCTGAGCAAGACCCCTGCCACCGGGCTAGTTGTCGAGGATCTTGTCCGCCTTGCGGTCGATGCGTTCCCGATCCTTCTTGGACAAGTTGCCGGCCTTCTGCGCCTGAGCAGCCCGTGATTTGGCGTTTCGGGCATGCGCCTCGTCCGGCATCGGGTAGTTGCCTGACTGCTTCTTGGCCTCTGTGGTGCGTGCCTTCTCGGGAAGCCCGAACTCCTTGGTCGGGATCTTCTCGCGATCGTCGGCATCCAGATCTGCCACGACTCGCTCCTTTCGACTCGCTTCCCCTCTCGATTCCCGTCCGAACGCCCGCCAAACCACGCTCGGGCCGAGCGCCCCCAGCAAGCTCGACCGGCGATCGCGACCGTCACGCCGGCTGCTTCCAGCGGCTAGACGAACCGCATGAGAGCACGCCACTTGGAGCAGACGCCCGGAGCTCGGCCAGGCGCGAAATCCCGCTTACGTCTGGCGAGTGGGATCGAATCATTCCCGAATGACGACGAAACGGACGGGAATGCCGTGCAGGCTCTTCGTAGGCGCGCTTGCCGTCGCGACCGATTCCACCTTTCCTTCCTGATCCGTTGGCCGCACCGCTACGACAATCTCGTCCGCTGCGAAGGTTGCGAGCGCGTCGCGAATCGCCAGGTCGACATCTGCTTCACCCGCCTTGGCCTCGACAGTCTCGCCGGGCAAGTGGGCGGCCATGTCTTCCGCCACGTGCTCGGCGTGACTGAACGCCTTCTGGTCATTGGCGAGCCAGTCGAGCACGCCTTGGCGGACGACCGGTACCACGACCTTGAGCTTGTCGCCTTCACCGACGTACCGGCGCAGCACGTCCTCCGGATGATCGACGGTACTGACGACGAGGACGTTTCCCACACCACTCGTAATGCCCGCCTCAGCAACGCGGAAACCACCCACAACAGGAAGGAGCCGACCCGCGACCGCCGTAGGGAGTCCATGGCCGGGTCGGTCTTTGGCGTCTCCAAGGATCCCTTCCCCTCCTGGGGGCGATTGGGTGGCCTGCCCGGCCAGTTCCACGGGCGTGAGAAGTGACGCTTCTCCGCGCGCAGGCGGTAGCAGAAGCGGACGGTCTGCTTGGCTCTCCGTCCGCCGAGGCTCTGTAACGATCGCGTTCGCGGCGGTATGAGTGCGTCGCCCGACTGCCCAGTGTGTGTCCCTCGAGCGTGGCTCAGGCCTGCGCCCGCCGTAGCGAGTCGAGCTGCTCGCGGACGCGTTCCGCACAGGGTAGGCAGCGCTTTCGCTCCCAGACTGCGAGCGCGCGTTCGAGGGCGTCCTGCGCCTCTTCGATCCGACCCGCGCGCTCGAGCACCGTCGCGAGGTCCTCATTGCTCCAGCCCTGGAGCCAGACATTGTCCGTCTCCGACTCCGCGGTGGCTACAGCGTGACGTGCGCGCTCCTCCGCCGCACCATGGTTGCCGGCCCTGGTGAGGAGAAGCGCCTCGACGGCGGGAATCAGCGCCCGGTCGACGGGGCCGCCCGCGACAGCTCGAGCCTGCTGCAGCTCCGCCTGCGCCTCGTCGAAGCGACCGAGGTAGCAGAGCTGACGGGCAAGCGGCAACCTCCACGTTGCCGCCAACCCGTCGCTCCCGGGCGGGAGAGCGTCGATCAGGTCGACGTGCAGCCGGCGCGCGCGCTCACGGTCGCCTTCGATTAGCGCGATCGCCGCGAGGTACTCGGTGCCGCCCCAAGCGCCGCCCGTCACATCGCGCAGGTGATCCGCCCTCGCCTCGGCGAGCGGCCACGCCTCGTCGACGCGGCCGAGCATCGCAAGCAGCACCGCCCGTGTTAGGTCACCGTCCCCGGGGGGCCCGTCGGCGACGAACTCGCCGAGCATCCGCAGCCCGTCGTCCGCCGGGCGATCGCCGAGGATCAGCCCCCAGCCGCGCGCCTCCGCTCCAGAAGAAGGGGAGTCGCCGGCGAGCCGGAAGTACCGGAGCGCTCGCTCGTAGGCTGCAACGCTCTCTCCGTTCCGCATCCTGTATTGCGCGGCAACGGCGATGACGGACCACAGGAGCGCGAGCCGTCTGGGATCGTCGCGCTCGTCCTCGAGGGGGAGCGCGGCGCGGCAGAGATTCTCCGGCGCGTCGGTCACGGAGACCTCGCCGCTGATCATGCGCAGGACAAGGGCCATCGCCCGCGCTAGCAACGCGCCCGAGCGGTCGGCCGACGCCTCGGCGCGCTCTGCGACCGTGTCCGCTGCTTGTGCCGCCGCGTGCCCGTCGATGTCCATAGCCACCCATGCGACCTCGAGCTCGAGCGCGACATCGACTCGATGCGGGCGCAGCAGCTCGACCGCCCTGATGAGCAGCGCGAGCGCGGCCCGACCGTCGAGGCGGTCCTTCGCGCGGCGCCCGGCAGCGGCGAGCCGCAGCGCGGCGCGCTCGGAGAGATCCGGGTCGGGGCGGCCGAGCTCGGCCGCATAGCGGACGGCCTGCTCGAGGTGGTAGCCGACGATCTCGTCGCGCTCGACGAGCGAATGGCCGTGCTCGTCGAGCCAGTCGGCGAAGCGGGCGTGCAGGTCGGCGCGGACCGCCTTGGGGAGGGCTTCGTAGGCGGCGTCGCGGATCAGCAGATGACGGAAGCGATAGCCGTCGTCGCCGGCGATCTGAGCGCGGTCGGGACGGACGAGCTGACGCCGCACGAGTGCTGCGAGCCGAGTCGTCACCTGCGTCTCCTCGGGAGCGAGCGCCTGCACGCCGCCGCGATGGAAGATTTCCCCCTCGACCGATCCGCGCTCGAGCACGTTGCGCTCGGCCTCGTCGAGCTGGTCGAGCCGCGCCGCGAGGAGCGCCTTCAGCGTAGGTGGCACCTCGACCTCGCCGTCCTCGGCCGCCATCGCGAGCATCTCCGAGATGAAGAGCGGGTTGCCGCCTGCGGCACGGGCGATCCGCGCGCGCAGCTCATCGGACACCGCGTCGCCGATGAGCGCGTCCGCCTCTGCCGAGGGAAGCGGCTCGAGGCGCAGCACACCCGGCCAGCTCGGACGCCGCTCGACGAGTTCGGGGCGCGCCATGCACAGAAGCAGGAGCGGAGCGCCCGTCGAGAGCAGCGCCGTCGACTCGACGAGTTCGAGAAACGTCTCATCGCCCCACTGGATGTCGTCGAAGACGACGACGAGCGGCGCCTGCTCCTCGAGGAGCTTGCGGAAGGCCCAGGCGATCTCGTCCCCGCTCGTCGCAACGTCGGACTCCCCGAGAAGGGAGCGGATCGCGGCCGCGGCCACCGGTTCTGCCGGTAGCTCCGCGAGCTGCTTTGTCACCTCCACCACCGGCCAGTAGGTGATCCCCTCGCCGTAGGGCAGGCAGCGGCCGCGGACGACGTGGGCGTCGACCGAGGCAAGTGCTTCCCCCACGAGCCGCGACTTGCCCACTCCCGCGTCGCCGACGACAGTCACGAGCTCGCAGCCCGGCTGCTCCTGCGCGCGTGCCCACGCTTCGGTGATCTGCGCGAGCTCGCGCTCGCGACCGACGAACCGTGAAGCATGGCTGCGCTCCGGCGCGTCGAGCACCGAGACGAGTCGGTACGCGGGCACCGGTTCCGACTTTCCTTTCAGCGTGAGCGGCTCCACCGCCTCGACGAGGACCGCGCCACGGACGAGCGCGTACGTCGCCTCGCCGATCAGCACCTCGCCCGGCTCTGCCGCCTGCTCGAAGCGCGCCGCCACGTTGACCGCGTCTCCGGTCGCGAGCCGCTCCGACGTACCCGTCACCACCTCGCCCGTGTTCACCCCGATCCGGCCGCGGATCCCGAGCTCCGGCAACGCATCTCGCATCTCGATCGTCGCGCGGCAGGCCCGCATCGCATCGTCCTCGTGCGCAGCGGGGATGCCGAACACGGCCATCACCGCGTCGCCGATGAACTTCTCCACCGTGCCGCCGTGCGACTCGACGATCATCTTCATCCGGTCGAAGTAGCGCGCCAGCAGCGCGCGCAACGCCTCCGGGTCGGTTGACTCGCCGAGCGCCGTCGAACCGGTCACGTCACTGAAAACGACCGTGACCGTCTTGCGTACCTCGCGCTCCGGTGTCGTCGCGAGTGCGGCGCCGCAGTCGTTGCAGAAGCGGGCGTCAGCCGGGTTCTCGCCCCCGCAGGTCGTGCAGATGAGCACGCGCGGAGGCTAAGTCATTGCTGGGCGATTCCAAAGCTGCGGTACGCAGCTCCGGCATGAGCGAGCGTGACCTCCCTCGACCGCGAGGCGGCGTGCCAGATCTGTGTCAGATCACACTGATGAAGAACGGCCAATGCTGACCACACGGAAATGTCCGGCTTCTGAACCAGTCGCCACCCTTGCCGATGGACGTCAACCCACTCCAGAGTGAGTCAGCACGTCAGAGCTCGCCCGCCGACTAGTACCTGGGATCCTTCCCTGTTGCAATCTCAGGTGCGCCCATGGCGACCGGCATGGCTACGTCGCCGCAGATTCGCCCATGTGAGCCGACGTTCCCGGCGGTCTGGGAGACTTCGCCGAGTGCCGCTCCGCGCTGCCGCGATCTGCGGGCTGCTCGCGCCGGTGACCTTCGTCGTCGGTTTCGTGCTCGGCGACCTCGCCCAGCCCGACGCGTTCAGCCCGGCCAACGACAACATCAGCGATCTCGGCGCGCGGACGGCACATCAGGCTTGGATCTACAACCAGATCGCAGCGAACCTCAACGGGCTCCTGATCGTCGCCTTCGCTTTGGGACTCTGGCGCGCGCTGGGGTCCGGCTGGCTTGCGAGGCTCGGCGTTCTCGGGCTGGCGGTCATCGGACTGACGCGGTTCCTCGAAGGGTTCCTTCGGCTCGACTGCCGCGGCATGGATGAGGGCTGCGAGAACACGTCCTGGCAGGCCGACGGGCACCGGTTCGAATCCGGTATCGCGTCGGCACTCTTCTTCCTCGTCCCGCTGCTACTTGGGCTCGCGCTTCGGCGGCTCCCGCAGTGGCGCGACCTCTGGCTTCCGACGCTCCTCGTCGTGCCCGTCGTCGTGGCTGTGAGCATTCCGTTCAGCCTGATCGGTGACGGGGCGGCGGTACGCGCTGCAAGCATCATGTGGTTCCTCTGGCTCGGGCTCCTCGCGTGGCGGTTGCTGCGGATCGCGGACGGCGAAACGGTCGGACCGACGGAGGCGGCCGCGGAACCAGCCGCTGGACGTTGACGTGATGGTCGACGTAGCCTTCACGGCTATGAAGGTCGTCATCACGCTCGCGAACGAAAAGAAGCACGATCTGCTGCTGGAACTCAGCGACGCCGATGAGTGGATCAGGAGGTTCGGGGCGATAGGCACCTCGGCGCTGGGCGATTGGGTCGAAGTCGTGCCGGAAGCAGGAGCTGGCCGTACGTTCGTCCGAGCGTCAGAAGTGGTCACGGTCCAGCTCATCGGCCATCGGGAGGACGACCCGGAAGCGGTTCCTCAGCCGTAGCTGCAAGATCCAATGCGCCGGCCACCAGAGACCGCACGGCAACCGCGCGTTGCGTGGCCAAGGCCTTTCTGGGCCCGACGCGCTTCGACGCGCCGGACCCGGAAAGGGGTCGATCCTCGCTCAGTTCTCGTTCACGTTTCCACGCCACGCGCCACTCTCGGTGCCGCGAGACTCGATGAACTCCTTGAACGACTCGAGGTCGCCCTTCACGCGGCGGCTGTCGATGCCGATGGCGCTCCCCGCTGACTCCTTCATCCCTTCGGGCTGGTACTCCATCTGCACCATCACCTTGGTGTGTGAGTCGTCGAGCTTGTGGAAGGTGACAACTCCGTTCGGCCCCTCTTGGTTCAGGGCTTTCCAGGCGACGCGATGGTCCGGATGCTGCTCCGTGATCTCAGCATCCCACTCACGCTTGTCGCCCCCGATCTCGGCGACCCAATGCAGCCGCGTGTCGTCCTTCTGCTCAACTCGCTCCACGCCATCCATGAACTGGGGGAACGACTCGAACTGGGTCCACTGGTTGTATGCGGTCGAGACGGGTACGCCGATCTCGATCGACTCTTCGATCGTCTTCATGCGTGCTCCTTCAGATAGGTCGTGACTTCTCGGCAGCCGGAACGACCAACCGAGCGTGGTGAGTGAGGTTCCCGAGGGATCCGAGAACACAAACCTCTCGTTAGCCGGCGGTGGCCAGCTCTGCGAAGGACTCGTTGCTGATCCGCGTCGCGATCTTTTCGACCTCGCGAAGCGTCTCCTTCTCCTGGGCGAGGTTCTCGTCCAGGAGAGCGACTGCATCCTCTTCACCGAGCGCCTTCGCCATGCGCCGCAGGCCTTCATAGGCGGCGATCTCGTAGTTCTCGGTGCGAGCGGCTGCGCCGAGGTCGACGAGGTCGATGAGTGACGAGGCCGACTCCTTGGTCATCTCCTCGTGCTCCTTCTTGAGACCCTCGAAGGCGATGCACTCCTCCTCATGCGGTGTCTCACCGAAGATCTCGAACACCTTCTCGACGTTGACGACGTGGCGCTGCGTCTGCTCGAGGTGCTTCTCGAGGCCTGACTTGAACTCTGCGTCCTGCACCTCGCCGATGAGCTTCGGCAGCGCCTCGTCGGCGAGCGAACGCTCGACGTAGAGGATGTCTCCGAGCTCGTGCAGGAACAGGTCGCGGGGATGATTCATCTGCGAGTTACTCATCACTTCTCCTCGTATGGGGAATAGGGGGACGCACTGGCCGATCTACCCCATGAGGCCCTGCTGCCTTACGCAGGGCTTCTGGAGGTAACGGAGGACGTGGCTGCTCAGGCCTTGAGAGCGCGACCGTCGTTGCGGTCGACGACCACGCGGTAGAGCGCGAGCAGGATGACCGAACCGACGATGGCGGTCAGCCACGTCGAGATGTCGAAGAACTCGTCGAGCGGGTGCGCACCGAAGATTGCAGCAGCGAGAAAACCGCCGATAAGCGCACCGGCGACGCCGATGACCGTCGTAACGATGTATCCGCCGGGATCCTTGCCGGGCATGATCGCCTTCGCGATCAGGCCGGCGAGCAAACCGAGGATGATGAACGCGATGATTCCCATTACCGTCCTTTATCGTATTTGAGTAATCGATCAGTTCCCGCTATGGGACTGACGCAAACCAGATCCCTGGTGCGGCCCGCGAGGTGCGAGCAGATCGAGAGCCCCGAGCTCGACGCGGCGGCGGCTGGAAATGGGGGAAGGCTGCGCCGTGAACCGCGAGGGGCGACCACAGGGCAGCGCCTTCCCCCCTCGACCTCGGGGCCGATCACAGTCGGCTGCGAGGTATTGAGTCAAGTGCCCCAGGTGCGCGGCCGCAAAACAGCTACGCGAGCACGAGTGGACCGTTGCGCGAGGGGCGTGTCCAGCAATCGCTTACCCCAAAGAGTTTCTCGCAGCGGCGGGTCGGGGAATACACCCTCCGACTCGACCCAAGGAGGAGAGATGGCGAATCCTGCGCCGGTAGGGAGCGAAGACAGGTCCGGGAGGTAGACGATGCCAGTCTGGTTCTTCGTCCTCCTGCTCATCGTCGTTGCGGTCGCGGTCGTCCTCGCCGTCGCGATGGCCTACAGCCGACGCTCGGCTGCGAGCGGGCAGAACACCACGATCATCGAGGAGCGGTCGCCCACGAGCGACCAGAGAACCACCGTCATCGAGCACGATGCGAACGGATGACGTGACTACAACCGGCCCCGGACCAGGCGTGCCGGTTCCTGTGCCTGAGCCGCCAGGGCCAGATCTCATCCCGGAGCCGGGGCCTCAGCCGGACCCACAGCCACCGGACATCCAGCCATCACCGGATCCGCAGATACCGCCCGACCCGCGACCGCCTGAAGATCCGCCTCTTGCCTAGAGCTCACGACTCTCTCGACGTCAGCCGAGGGCATCCTTCGTGCGTGTCTGGGACAAAGACGGAGGTGAGCACCAGTGCTCTCCTCGCCTTGCCCCGAGACCTCGAGCGCTCTGCTGACGACGTTGTTCGGAAGGCGTTCGACCGTCTGCTCTCGTCCGACACGCGTGTG
>DASTWH010000241.1:0-3951 GCA_035758735.1 Gaiellaceae bacterium | reverse complement strand
GATCGACGACCTCACGCCAGCACGAGCGCAGGAGCTCGGGATCGCGATCGTGCATCAGCACCCTGCCCTCCTGCCCGACATGACCGTCTCGGAAAACATTCGCGTAGCGGTCGCGCGCGAACACCTCGAGAGGCGTGATCGCAACTTGCAAGCGGCAATGCGGTCGGTTCTCAGCGATGTCCACTTCACCGGCCATCTCGAGGATCGTGTCTCGTCGCTCAGCGTCGCGCAGCGACACCTCCTCGAACTCGCAAAAGCATTCGCCGTTTCTCCCCGGCTCCTGATCCTCGACGAGCCGACAGCTCCGCTCTCGCAAGACTCGGTGGAACTCCTGTTTGGTGCGGTCCGGCGACTGGCTTCGGACGGCGTTGCAGTCGTCTACATCACTCACCGGCTGGCCGAGGTTCGGGAGATCGCTGATCGCGTGACCGTTCTTCGCGACGGAAGGGGCCGTGGCACCGTGTCGGCGGGAAGCGTTACCGACGCCGAGTTGCTGGCGATGATCATCGGGCGGACCCTCGAGGCAACCTTCCCCCCAAAACCTGTAGCAGCCCTCGACGAGGAGCCCGTCCTGCGCGTCGATGGACTCAGCGGACAGCACTTCGAAGAGGTCTCGTTCATTGCTCGACGCGGAGAGATCGTTGGGATCGCCGGCATCGTTGGCAACGGCCAACGGGCGTTGCTGCGAGCCGTAGCAGGGATCGATCGGTCGAGTGGGCGGGTCGAGGTCGGCGGTAAGCAAATCTCGCGGCGAGCATTGCGACGCTCGGTCGCGTTCATGCCCGCGGACCGCCTGACCGAAGGGCTGATGCTCGACCTCAACGTCAGAGAGAACACGGCGCTTACTGCTCTCGACCGGCTGACAATCGGACCGGTCGTGAGTAGACGCCGCGAGGTTGATGCCGTTGAGTCTGGACTCACGGGCCTCGCCGTGAGGGCACCGTCGCTCGAAGCTCCCGTCTCGGCACTCTCGGGCGGCAATCAGCAGAAGGTCGTCATGTCCCGATCGCTGCTTTCGCGCCCAGCAATCCTCGTGGCTGATGAGCCGACGCAGGGCGTCGACGTCGGTGCTCGTGCCGAGATCTACCGAATTCTTCGCGAAGTCGCCGACCAAGGTGTTCCGGTTGTCATCGCGTCAAGCGACACGCTTGAGCTGGAGGGGCTCTGCGACCGCGTCGTAGTGATGTCCCGCGGGCACGCCGTCGCGACCTTCGAGGGCGACGACGTGACCGAGGAGCGCATAGTCCACGCAGCCGTCAGCGCCTCCACCCACGCTTCGCAACAAGAACGCCGTCGCATGGGGAGCTCGTCCATTGCACGTTTCATCGAGGGCGACTATGCGCCGGTCCTCGTTCTCGCGGCGGTCATGATCGCACTCGGCGCTTACGTGTGGACGCAGAACGATCGGTACCTGTCGGACTTCAACATCACATCGGTGATGTTTGCGTGCGCCGCCCTTGGCTTCATCTCTCTCGGGCAGACCTTCGCGCTCTTACTCGGTGGTATCGACCTCTCGGTTGGCCCGCTCGCCGGGTTCCTCGTCGTTGTCGGCTCGTTCTTCATTCTCGACGGCAAATCGGGTGCCGTCTGGGCCCTCGGATTCGTGGTGATGTTTGCCTGCGCTCTCGGTGTGGGCTTAGTGAACGGCGCGCTAATACGGTTTGCGAACTTCACAGCCGTGGCCGCGACACTCGTTACGTACATCGCACTCGGCGGGCTGGCGTTCACGCTCCGCGATGCGCCAGATGGCTATATCGCGTTTTCCGTGACAGACGCGATTTCCAAGAAGGTTGGTCCTGTGCCAATCGCCTTCATCCTGTTCGTCGTCGTCGCGCTGGCCCTCGAGCTGGGACTCCGCAGGAGCCGATTCGGCCTTCGCTTGCGGGCCGTTGGATCCGACGAAGAGTCCGCGCGGCGTGCAGGCGTTCCGGTTACCAGAGTTGCGCTTCTCGGTTATGTAGGGGCATCGCTGCTCACTTTCCTTGGTGCCATCGTTCTTCTGGCCCAGCTCGGAGTCGGCGACCCGGGCCAAGGCACTAGCTACACACTCAGCTCCATCACCGCCGTGGTGCTTGGCGGTACGAGTCTGCTCGGGGGGCGCGGCACGTTCATCGGCACGCTGCTCGGAGCGGGCCTCATCGTGCAGGTGCTCAACGCGACGACGATTCTCAGCCTGGATCAGAAGTGGCAATACATATTCCAGGGTCTCTTGATCGTCGCCGCGGCCATCATCTACAGCCAGGTCCGTCGTAGGTCGACGCCGGCGCCGAGCGTCGGCTAGGAGAGGCGTCATGGACGAGAGAAGCCCTGTCAACCCTGGAGACCCCGGCGAGGAAAAAGGGTCGGCCAGCACGCCGTTCGAACTCGGCGCGCGACTCCGCGCAATCCGATTGCGCCATGGTGTTGGGCTGCGGGAACTTGCTCGTCGGCTTGAACTGTCGCCAAGTTCGATTTCGCAGATCGAAACCGGCAAGATCCAGCCCTCGGTTCGGACTCTCTATGCCTTTGCGACGGAGTTCGGTGTGCCCGTCGACGACGTTCTCTTCGGTGACGACCCCGTAGCGCTCTCCCAGCATCCGGGAACGGCAACCGTTTTTAGTCCAGCCTCGGACGGGGCGGCGGGGCCTGGTGTGACGATCCAACGCGCCCACGAACGTCCAATGATCACGCTCAATTCGGGCGTTACGTGGGAGCGGCTCATGTTCTGGCCAGAGGATGACGTCGAGTTCATCGAAGCCACGTATGAGCCCGGCGGAGCTTCGAGCACGGATGGCCAGCTGGTACGTCACAGTGGTCAAGAGTTCGGATGTGTGCTGAGTGGCACGCTTCACGTCATTGTCGGTTTCGAGGAGTTCGTACTCGACGCGGGCGACTCGATCACGTTCCCGTCCTCGACCCCCCACCTTCTAAAGAATGAGAGCGACGAGCCGGCGCGGGCGATCTGGGTCGTACGTGATCGTCGCGCTGTCTCCGCCTCTGAGATCGACGCCGCAGTTGCCCGGCATCTGCGGAGCGCCGACGGATGAGCGGACGGGCCTTGGTAGTGGGTGTTACCGGTATCAGCGGCGGAAACGTCGCGTTGCAGTTGCTGGCCGATGACTGGGAGGTCTTGGGTCTCAGCCGAAATCCTGCCGACGTTGACGCTCGGATCGGAACGCTAACCGCTGATCTCGAAGATGCCGAATCGGTCAGGTCGGCGATCGAGGGCACTCAGCCAACGCACGTCTTCTACACGACCTGGTCGCGTCAGCCCACGGAGGCTGCGAACTGCGAGGTCAACGGTCGGATGCTTGAGAACCTTCTCGATGCCGTGTCGGCTGAGGACTCGGTGCGTCACGTGGCGCTCGTGACCGGTCTGAAGCACTACCTCGGACCCTTCGAAGCGTATGCCAAGGTGCAGCCCGATACTCCGTTCTCCGAGGAGCAAGCGCGCCTCCCGTACGAGAACTTCTACTACGTCCAAGAAGACATCCTCTTTGCCGCAGCCGAGCGAGACGGGTTCACGTGGACCGTTCACCGTCCGCACACGCTGATCGGCTTCGCCCTCGGCAATGCGATGAACATGGGCGTGACGCTGGCCGCATACGCGGCGATCTGTCGCGAGACGGGGCGAGGCTTCCACTTCCCGGGTTCGCATGAGCAGTGGGAGGCGGTGACCGATGTCACCGATGCCGGCCTGCTCGCCGAACATCTCGTCTGGGCAGCGACAACTCCGGCTGCAGCCAACCAGGCGCTCAACATCGTCAACGGTGACGTGTTCCGCTGGCGGCGCCTATGGCCCCGACTGGCCGAAGCGCTCGAGGTCGAAGCCGTCCCGTTCGACGGTGAGGTGACTCCGCTCCAGGATCAAATGGCTGATGCGAGCGAGGTTTGGCCCGAGATTGTCCGCCGCCACGATTTGCGCGACACGGATGTCGAGAAGATCGCCTCTTGGTGGCATACAGACGCCGA
>DASTWH010000057.1:0-5046 GCA_035758735.1 Gaiellaceae bacterium | reverse complement strand
CGCTCCGCGATCATGGATCTCTCGCCGCTTCGCAAGTGGGAGGTGCTCGGACCCGACGCGGAGACGCTCATCCAGCACGCACTCACCCGCGATGCACGCCGGCTCTCGGTCGGCCAGGTGACGTACACGGCGCTCTGCAACGAGACGGGCGGAATGCTCGACGACGCCACCGTCTACCGGCTCGGGCAGGACAACTTCCGCTTCGTCGGCGGCGACGAGTACGACGGCGTCTGGCTGAACGAGCTCGCGGAGCGGGACGACCTCAAGGTGTGGGTGAAGCCGTCGACCGACCAACTCCACAACGTCGCCGTCCAGGGTCCCGAGAGCCGCGAGTTGCTGAAGAAGATCGTGTGGACGCCGCCGACGCAGACGTCACTCGAGGACCTGAAGTGGTTCCGCTTCACGGTCGGGAGGATCGGGACCTACGACGGGATCCCGATCGTCGTCTCCCGGACGGGGTACACGGGCGAGCTCGGCTACGAGGTCTGGTGCCACCCCTCGGACGGCCCTGCCGTGTGGGATGCAATCTGGTCCGCGGGCGCCGACCACGGCCTCACGCCGCTCGGCCTCGAGGCCCTCGACATCCTGCGCATCGAGTCCGGCCTGATCTTCGCCAACTACGAGTTCGACGACCAGGTCGACCCGTTCGAGGCCGGGGTCGGGTTCGCGGTCGACCTCCGGACGGACGACGACTTCGTCGGCCGCACCGCGCTCGAGGAGCGCTCGGCCCATCCCCAGCGCGTGCTCGTCGGGCTGGAGCTACAGGGGAACGAGACCGCCGGCCACGGGGACGAGGTCTACGTCGGCCGCCAGCGAGTCGGCGTCGTCACGAGCGGCACCCGAAGCCCGATCCTCAAGAAGAACATCGCGCTCGCGCGCGTCGCGACGCAATACGCGGAGCTCGAGACGAAGCTCGAGGTCGGCAAGCTCGACGGCCTGCAGAAGCGGATCCCGGCGATCGTCGTGCGCTTCCCGTTCTACGACCCCGAGAAGACGAGGCCGCGCTCATAGTGGAGCTGGATCTCTGGAGAACTTCGTGGCGCCATTCTGGTGAGAGCGAGCTCAGACACGTCGTGATGGCGAGCTGGGATCCGATCGGCGTCGCATCACTGCCAGCGGACCTCCGCGCGGCACACGAGATCGGTGCGTGGTATGTCGTCTCGACCACGCGATTCGAGACGCGCCGCGAGGAGCACTGATCCTCGGTGGTCGCGTCGTTCACCGAAGAACAGGTCGAGTCGTTCCGACAGGACGGGTTCCTGATCGTCGAAGAGGGTCTCGTGACGGAGCGCGGACTCGAGCTCCTACGCGACCGCTATCTCAAGCTGTTCGACGGCGAGTACGAGACGGGGATCCGGCCGGACGAGGTCAACTGGATGCCCGGCCGCGATCCCGAGGACCGCACGCGTCAGCTCTGCAACGCCTGGAAGTCGGACTCGGTCGTCGCCGCGCAGGTGCTCTCCGAGCGGACCGGCCGCCTCGCGGCGCGGCTCGCCGGGTACCGCGGCGTCCGCATCCTCCAGGACAACGTCCTCTGGAAGCCGCCCGGCACGAAGGCCATCGGCTTCCACCAGGACTCGTCGTATGCGGACTACCTGGTGCCCTCGGAGATGATCACGTGCTGGATCTCGCTCCACGAGACGCAGGCCGAGGCGGGGCCACTCGAGTTCGTCCGCGCGTCGCACACCTGGCCGAAGTCGCCGCCCGAACGGACGCAGTTCCACGCGCCGGACGACTGGCTCGCAGGCGCGCGTGCAGCGGCGCCGGAGGGAGAGGAGCCCGAGACCGTGCCGGTCGTCGTCAAGCCGGGCGGCGGCTCGTTCCACCACGGGCTGACCTGGCACGGCTCTGCACCGAATACCTCGGGCACCCTCGCCCGCATGGCGCTCGTCTCGCACTTCATTCCGGTCGAGACCCGCTTTCACGAGACCAACGTCGACGTGACCTACTCGCGCTATCGCAAGCATGGAGACCTGTCGCTCGACGAGTCGTTCTTCCCGGTCATCTGGGACGACACCGGCTACCGCACGCCCTGGCTTGCGGAGCTTCCCGACCTCGACGGCTGAGCCGTGGCCGAACTCGACGTCTTCTGGCATCCCGCCGCCCTCGAGCACGACACCGGCTCGGGCCTCTGGGAGGCTCCGCCCTCGGATCTCCTGGACGTGCAGGAGCTGCACCCGGAGAACGCAGAGCGCGTCCGCAACATGCGCGCCGTGCTCGAGCGCGGCCCGCTCGCGCCGCAGCTCGGCTGGCGGGAGGGACGCCTCGCCGAGGAGCACGAGCTCGAGCCCGTTCACGATGCTGAGTACGTCGCGAGCCTCCGCCGTGACTGCGAGGCGGGCGGGCGACGCTTCGGGTCCACGACCGTCCTGTCGGCGACGTCGTGGCCGGCGCTTCTCGCGGCGGCAGGGACGACGCTGGCCGCGGCCGACGCTCTCCTCTCGGACGAATCCTCCGTCGCCTATGCGCTCGTGCGCCCGCCCGGGCACCACGCAGGCCCCGCGGTCGTCGACGGGTACTGCTTCTTCAACAACGTCGCGCTCGCCGCCGAGCGGTTCCGATCGGCAGGCGCCGAACGTGTGGCGATCGTCGACTGGGACGTACACCACGGCAACGGGACGCAGGCCTGCTTCTACGAGCGCGACGACGTGCTGACCATCTCGCTGCACATGCGGCACGGCAGCTGGGGGCCGTCGCATCCGGAGACGGGAAGCCCCGCGGAGTCCGGGACCGGTCGAGGAGCAGGTCACAACGTCAACGTCGAACTGAGACCCGGCAGTGGCGACGGTGCGTACGCCGAGGCGTTCTCACGTGTGGTCGAGCCCGTGGTCGCGCGCTACCGACCGGACGTGGTGATCGGTGCTTGCGGTCAGGATGCGAGCGCGTTCGACGGCAACGGCCGGATGAACGTGAGCATGGACGGCTTCCACGCGATCGGGCGAAGCGTGCGGGCCAGTGCCGAGCAGGCGGGTGCCCGATTGCTCCTCGTGCAGGAGGGCGGCTACGCCCGTACGTACGCCGCGTACTGCCTGCACGCGACGTTGGAAGGCGTGCTCGGCACCGACCGGCTGCTCGCGGACCCCGTCGCGTACATGCCCGACGACCCCGCTCACGCGACGGCAGACATCGACGCCGTGTGCGCCGAGCACCGCGACTGGGGGCTCCGCTGAACCGAACGCTGCCGTTCCCCGAGGGGGAGTACCGGGACCGCGCTCGCCGCGTCCGCGACGAGATGGCTCGTCGGGACGTGGACGTCCTCTTCGTCATGAGCCCGCCGAACCTCTGCTACCTGACCGGGTTCGAGTCGGTCTGGTACCCGCCGCGCGCGCCGCTCGGCGTCGTCGTTACCCGCGAGGACGAGCGCCTCGTCTTCCTCGACTACGAGCGCCACGAGACGCTGGTGCGCGAGACGGCCGTGTTCGACGATGCGGTCTTCTACCGCTACGAGGACGCGCTCGACTCGATCGAGCGGGCGTTCGCCGACCGCGGCTGGACCGCGGGATCGGTCGGCATCGAATGGTGGACGCAGTCGCCCGGCGGGCCGCTCGTCCGCGAGACGGCCGAACGGTTGGGTGCGCTCGGGGCCCGGATCGTCGACGGCGACTGGATCGTCGACCGCGTCCGGGCGGTCAAGTCCGACGCCGAGATCGAGTGCGTCAGGCGGGCAGCGGAGATCGTCGACGTCGCGTTCGCGGATCTGCTGGAGACCGTCCGGCCAGGCCAGACGGAGCTCCAGATCGCCGCCCGCCTCGACGCGGTCATGGCGGATCAGGGCGGCGAGTCCGCCGCGATCCGGACGATGGTTTCGGCGGGACCGGACGTGTGGTGCCGAACGCACTCCCCCCCGTCGCGACGTCCCGTCGAGGCCGGAGACGTCATGTACGTCGACGCGTGCGGCGTCTTCAACCGCTACCACGCCGACCTCTGCCGGACCGTCGCGATCGGACGCGACCACGCCGAGGCGCGGCGGATCCTCGAGCACACCGCGCGAAGCGTCGACGCCGTCAAGCAAGCCGTCGGCGTCGGCGACCCGCTCGACGTCGCACAGCGTGCCGCGGAGGAGTGGGTGTTCTCCGTGATCCCGCGCGAGCGCGTGTGGTGGGTCGGCGGCTACGCACTGGGAATCGCCGTGCCGCCGAACTGGGTCGGGCACACCTACCTCTCGAACGACGCCTTCGAGGCCTTCACCTGGGAGCCCGGGTACGTGACGAACTACGAGAACGTCGTCTTCGATCCGGAGGGCGGCTTCACGGCGAGCTACATGGAGACGCTGCTCATGACCGCGGACCGCGTGGAGGCGCTCTCGCGGCATCCGCGTGAGCTCTCCATCGCCGGCTAGCCAGGCAGGAAGTCCCCGAGCCGCTCGAGGGTCTCGAGGATGAGCCACGGCGGCACGTTCTCCGCCGCCTTGCGCACGAGCGGTGCGATGAAGCCGGGGAGCGTGCCGTCCTCCTCCGCCTCGTCCACCGCGCGCACGAGACCGTCGTGGATCGCGCCCTCGGCGTCGGCCCGATCGATGTCGTGCTCGGCGGTGAAGGAGTCGAAGGCATCCTCGCTCCGCAGCGCGAGCACGAGCTCCTCGCGCGACACGCCGAGGTCGCACGCGACGTGGTCGACGGCCTGCAACGCGATGCGCTCGATCGTCTCGCCGAGGCCCTCTGCCTCGGTGCGCTCGCGCGCCTGACACGGGTCCGCGACCGGCGTCGGTTCGAAAGAGCCTCCGCCGAGTGCGACGTACGGGATCACGACGATCGCGACGAGCGCGATCGACGCGAGGAGCGGCGTGAGCCTCGTCATGCGACCCGCCGTCGCACGAACGCGAGGGGCACGAGCGCACACAGTGAGAGGGCGGCCGCGAGGAAGAACGGTCCCGAGAAGGCGTTCGTCACCGCCCGGTCGAGCTGGTCCTGGAGCGCCGAGACGAGCGAGCGCCACTCGTCGTCGTCGTCGGGCCGATCCTCGAGCGCCCGCTCCTCGTCGGGCAGCTCACCGGCGTCCCGGGAGCGGTCGACCTCGGCCAGCACGTCCTGCGCGACTCCGAGCTTG
>DASTWH010000055.1:0-9084 GCA_035758735.1 Gaiellaceae bacterium | reverse complement strand
GCGCCGCGGTCATCTGCGACCGCTACGTCGACTCGTCGGTCGCCTACCAGGGTGTCGGACGCGAGCTGGGCTTCGACCGGATCCTCGACCTCAACCTCGCGGCGGTCGGCGGGCTGCTTCCCGATCGCACCTTCCTGCTGGAGCTCGACCCCGGCGAGGTTCCTTCGCGCATTCAGCGCCATTACGACCGGCTCGAGCGCGAGGGTGACGACTTCCGGGAGCGCGCCGCCGACGGCTACCGCCAGCTCGCCGCACGCTTCCCTGAGCGGATCGTCGTGCTCGACGCCGCTCGACCCGCCGACGACCTCGCCGAGGACGTGTATGGAGCACTTCGCGTCCGTACCTGAGCAGCCCGAGGCGAAGCGGCTTCTGACGGCGGCGCTGTCGGAACGGGGCGCCCACGCCTATCTCCTCCACGGCCCGCGCGGCGTCGGGAAGCGGGCCGCCGCGTTCGCATTCGCGGCTGCGGTGCTCGGAGACGAGCGGCGCGTCGAAGCGCGAGCGCACCCGGACCTGTACCTACTGCAGCCGCTCGGGGAGATGATCCGCATCGACGACATCCGGGCGCTTCGCCACGACCTCCACATGCGCCCGTTCGAGGCCGACCGTCGCGTCTACCTCGTCCTCGACGCGGAGCGCATGAACGAGGAGGCGGCCGACGCGCTCCTGAAGGACCTCGAGGAGCCGCCTCCGTACGCGGTCATCGTGCTCGTCGCCGGCGAGCTGGGGCCGCTGCCACCGACGATCCTCTCACGCTGCCAGCTCGTGCCGTTCCGGCGGCTGTCGGAGGCCGCGGTCCGCGAGTGGATCGCAGCGCAGGCGCCCGACCGGAGCGAGGACGAGGTACGGGTTCTCGCACGGGCGTCGGGTGGTCGTCTCGATCGTGCGCGCCGGCTCCTCGATCCCGACGCCGCCGCTCGGCGGGACGAGCTGATCGGCACGGCGCGAGCGGTCTACCGCGACGACCTCGCGCCGGGCGACGCGGCGTCCGCGCTCCTCGCCGTCGCTGCTGCGCGGGCAGAGGAGGCTCGCGAGCAGGAGCAGGCGCTCGTCGACACGCTCGACCTGCCGGCTCGGGACTCCGAGCAGCGCGTCAAGCGCGCCCAGCGAGGCGCGGAGCGCGACGAGCTGCTCGCCGCGCTCGAGGGGCTCGAAGCGTGGTACCGCGACCTCGTCGTCGTCGGCGCGCAGGCCGACGTCGCCGTCGTCCACGCCGACCGCCTCGACGAGCTCCACGAGGACGTCGCCCTGGGAGTGGCGGACGGCGCCGTCGACGCGGCCGAAGCGGTCCGTGAGACCTGGCGTGCGCTCGAGGAGTTCAACCTCAACCCCTCGCTCGCGCTCGAGGCGCTCTTCGTCCGCCTGCGACGCGCGCTCGCATCGCCGCGTGGCGTTCGGTCTGCCAGCGTCTGACCCCCGGCTACACTCACCCGGCCTCGCCACGTTAGCTCAGCTGGTAGAGCACTTCACTCGTAAGCTCATCCGCCGGGAGCGACACCGAACGACGACCCGCGACCAACGCCTCAAGCGCCGGCCTAGGTCGTCGCTGTGGCCCGTTCAGGGCGAACTCGAGCCGCTTCCAGGAATCGAGGGACTCGACGCATGCAGGCGTACCAGCTAACCGGCAGCTGTGCGCCGGCGAAGTCGAGGAGCCACGGCCAAGCCGTAGTCGAAGCTGGTCATCGTGCGTCTTTGTGATCGAACGCGGGACGTCCTAGACTCTCCGACATGATCGTCCGTCGCGACGAGAAGGTGCGCTTGATTTCTCGTGTGCCGCTTTTCGAGGGGTGCTCGCAGGCCGAGCTTGCGCGTATCGCCGCCATCGCGACGCAGATCGAGGTCCCAAAGGGAGAGGTACTCCTCAGGCAGGGTGAGCGCGGTGATGACTTCTTCGTCTTCGTGAAGGGCTCCGCGGACGTCCGGAAGGGAAAGACGCACGTGCGCAATCTGAAGGCCGGCGATTTTGCCGGGGAAATCGCGCTCCTCTCCGACACGCCGCGAACGGCGACCGTCACGGCGACGTCTCCGGTCACGGCGTTGCGAGCGACACGGAAGGGCTTTTCGGAACTTTTGACAACGTCACCAGCGATTCAGAAGAAGGTCCTCGTCGCGCTCGCGAACCGCGTGGCACCAGACTCGGTCTAGCGCGTCGAATGCTGTGGCGTCGGATGTGTCGTCGACGGCATGGAGCAGGTACACGGGAAGCACGATGACCCGACGGCTGAGGGTGGTGTCAGCCGACGTCTTCGATGATCGCGACCAGGTCGTCCGGAATCCCTGACAACGCGCGAACTCGACAAGCTCGCGAGCCTTCTGGACGACAGCGCCCCGCTCGGGCGTCCCGGCAACGGAGATGCCACGTCCCCGGCGAAGTCGGGGGAGAGCACGTCGACGCAGCCGGCAACGGCGGCTCGGGGGGATCGGGTCGCTCGTCTGGGCGTAGAGCACGCTCAGCACGCGCCTCGGCGACCCGTCGGCGGCGTTCGCTCCCCAGGAGCTCCGAGCGAAGCGCCCGGACAGGCCCGGCTCAAAAGCCCAATCGCGCCCGTTCAAGTGGGACGGCTTTTCGCGCCGTTCCACCGGCGAGCGCACTTCTATGAAGCTGGTAGGGAAGTTCCAGCGATCAGGCGGAGGACAGTCTCGGTCGCGTCGTTCCGCGAGCCTTCTGCCGACGGAGAGGGGAGCGCCGGGTACGAGTTACGCGCCTGCTCGAGCTCGTCCGGGTGCGTGTGCTCTGTCGCTGAAACGACAGGTGCGAGGTCGTTCAGAGGATCTTCCACCCCGTCTGCAGGAGCCGCGCTCTCGAGCGTCTCTGACCAGTGCGCGGGGTTCTCAGCGAGCGTCTGATTGCCGCTGGCCTCGTCTTCGGGCTTGCCGTCGCCGGCTAGCTCAGGCAGTGGCAAGGCTTCTTCGGGGCGAGCTTCTCTGGTTCGACCCGTGAGCAATCGCTCGATGGTGTCTCCGGGTGGCACGAGCAGGTGCCGGACTTCCGCCGACAACGCAGCATCAACCAAGACGAGCTCCGGGCTCAGACCGGATTGTGGGTCACCGTGAAGCTCGGCAGCCGCAGCCATGCAAGAGACATCGGCAGCCGACCTCAGCACACGAGCGGTCATCACCCGATCTAGTGACGGCTGTGATCGTGTGGACTCGAGGTAACCGGTAGCGCGATCCAGAGGAGGCTTCGGGTCGGCGGGGTCGTACCATGCGGCCCCCTCTGTGGAAGGAGGCCGCACGTTCACGCGAGGCCTTGCTTCCGCCTCAGCGGCACTCGCTCCAGAGATTCTCCGCGACGGCGGTCATATCGCCGTTCGGAGTGATCGTGAAGTGGAACGTCTCGTGCAGCAAGAAGTCGTTCCCAGCCCCCTGCCCGAGAAGTCGAATGTTCATGACGAATGTCTCCGAGATGCCCCCATGGAAGTTGAACGCGAGATGCACGCTGTCACGACCGTTGTAGACGGTGCCTGTCGTCCTGCCGACGCCGCGCAGCGTCTCGTCGACCAAGTCGATCGAATGAAATGTTCCCGCTGCGTCAGTCGTGCGGTGGAGAACCATGTGCAGACGTGCCGTGAGGTCGACCCATTCGCCCGCACCGTCGTTCGCGCACTGCGCGAAGACCGGAAAGGCGACCTCCGAGCGGATGTTCTCGGTCTCGGTCGTCGCCGCGGCGCTTGCTCCCGCGGCGATTGCCAGAGAGACGGCGACCGCGACGAGCAATGCCGTGAGCGGACGAGCGAGCTGGGAACGTCGGCCTGAAGTGGGCACCAGTTCCTCCTTTCGCGAGCCTGACGGCTCAGTTCGAGTATGCGCGGCAACTGTTCCTGCGACTACTCAAGGACCGCTCAAGGAGGCGAGGGCTCGACAGCGGCGGCGAGTCGACCTGCTCGTTCAGCACGTCCGCCTCGAGGCTCCCGCGCCTCGATCCGCACGTTCGCGAGTTCCGGATCGCCCCGGACTCGAGGGGTGGCCGTACTTAAGGATTTCCCAAGAATCGAGCGCAGAGCGTGACACCCTGTGCCCAACCGGTGCTATGGATACCGGTAGGTCAGGCGCGACAACTGGAGGATCGGCCCGCACACCGGTAACACCGAGGGGGCACGAGACAGACTTCCGGGGGTCGATGGAGAGGTTGCCGCGCCTGCGCCCCCTCCGTGGAGGATCAGGGAGAGGAAGGCAGGATCGTCGACGGGGATGAAGCGGACGAGACGCCGACGACCAGGCTTGACCTCGGCCTCCTCTCGTTCAGCTAGTTCAGCCCACCACCCGCGTCCAGCTCCGTGAGCGCCGCCAGCTGCAAGCCGAGGATGACTTCGCCTTTCTCGTCGTGGTCCCCGGTCGGCGCAAACCCGAGACGACGGTAGAACGGCTCGGGACCGTCATCTCCCGGCACACAGCTTGTCAGGAGCTCTGCCGCTCCATTGGCGCGAACGATGTCGGCCACGAGCTGTAGCGCCTCTCGGCCATACCCCCGGCCTTGATGCCGTTCGTCGATCAGGATCTTCCACAGGAACCACGGTCCGATGATCACCGGCGGGTCAGGCGTGACGTCCCAGCTCAGCATGACGAAGCCCACCGGGTCGTCGTCCGCATAAACCGCTCGATACCACGGCTTCGCCTCTGGAATGTCGCGGGCGTCCTCGAGCGCACCCGCCACAGTGCCGACGAACCGCTCCTGAGCCGGTGCGACACGGAGCGCGAGGACGGCGCCGAGGTTGCTGTCGGTTATCTCGCGAAGCGCTACTCGGCTCACGACTTGAGATTACGAACTCCCTTCGTAGCCGTGGGACTCGTCGCGTTCCCTAGTAGGAAGAGCGGCAGCTTCCTTCGCGGCCTCCATCGACGTAGAAGCTGCATCGAGAGTCGTCGTGAACGCCGCAACGTCACGGGCCTTGGCGGCGCTCGCCTGTGTCCAAGACAGAAGCCCACCAAACTGGTCGAACCGTCGGACGATGTTCCTGAGCAGACGTGGGCGCGCAGCTCCGCTCCGGCGCGCACCATCGCGATAGCGCCTTGAGCATTCCTTGAGCACTTCGCGGAATCGTCCTACCGTCGAAGGCCAAGGAAGGAGGAGGCATGAAGTGGGACGCGATCAGATGGCATGTCGCGCTCCTCGCTCTCTCGCTGGTCGTGGTCGTGGGAGGGGCGACGGCGGCAGGAGCGGCAGCCCCGGTCGCTCATCTCGAAGCGCACGGCAAAGTCGTTTGGGTCACCATCGACTCGCAGACGGGTGAAGTGCAAAGCAGCCGTGAGAGCGTGATCAACGTCACGGCGATGGACACCTGTCCGACGGTTGACTGTGTCGAACCCGTGTTCACCGGGTTTCGACGACCGGCAGCGAAGCAACATCGATGACGGCCCGCACGTCAGCTTCTTCGCCGATCAAAGTGGCGCGTTCGTGGACTTCAACGGTGCTGGTTACCAGTTCGTCGATGGCGGAACGCCGGGGACTCGTCCGACAGGGCCAGCCATCTCGCCGGGGATCGTGCCGACCGTCGACCACGTCTACTTCTACGGCACAAGTCCGAGCTATCAGCTGAGGGCCTATTTCCTGACAGGAGGCATTCACATCACGGGCGTCTAGCCGAACAGAAGAAGCCGGGCCAGAGCGTCGGCCGCTTCAGGGGAAGGGGAAGGGCCGACTCAGGTCCCCCTCCGGCCCGGCACGTTCGGCTTCGGCGTCGGGCTCGGCACTCCTACTCGCTACGGCGGCTCGCTACTTCTGGTGTGCGCGCGCGACAACCAGAACCGTGAAGAGGTTGATTGTCGCCAAGAGTGCAGCCGCACTCAGGAGCAATTGCGTCGAGAGCATCGGGCAATCCGACCAGATCCGCCGGACGTATGCGCCAGTGGGTTTGACTTTCAAGGGGAGGACGGGAATGTCTGAGGGTGTTGTGCGCGGCGGAGAGCTGCCGGCGCCCAATCGAAGCCAGCCCGCGTACGGCGACGCCAGGTTCAGCTATGACGAGCCGCCGAAGGCCGAGGAGCACCTCGACGGCCGCGCGGAGATCGCGCTGGCGGTGGCGATCGTCGTGCCAGTCATCGCTGCGTACGGCGCGCTCGCGTACGCCTTGCATCGCGCAGCCGGTGCGCTTGTCTGAAGACGTTCACGCGGGGCTTGTGGGCTGATCGAAGTGCCGTAAGAGCGTCGACCCCAGCGAGAGCAGTTGGGGAGACAAGTGCAGCTCGTTTTCTCCGCACGGCGCGGCGCCCTACGGGCTTTGCCGGTGACGCTCTCCGCGTGGGCGATGGATGGCCACTTGAGGCCCCGCGTGCGTCACCGCGCTCGCGGCGCACGGCTTCGATGGCTTACGTTCGACTCGACGACCGGACAGTTGATCGCCGCCGCTGCTGCATCCGTGGTCGCGGGGTGCCTCATCGGCACGCTCTTGTAGCGGCCTGGCCTCAGCGGCTAGTTCGGGTTTCGCCTCGCGCGCGCTGTGGGTACGGGCAACTGCCGTCAGTCCGTCAGAGAGGCCGCATGCAACAAGACATAAGGCTCGCTGCGGCGAGTGAGACCGACCTCGTCGGTTATGACGTCCAAGCGCTGGATGGCTCCATCGGCAGGATCGACGAAGCGCCGAACGCCGCGGACTTCATCGTCGTCGACACTGGCCGGTGGTTCTTTGCCAAGAGCAAGAGGGTCATGCTTCCAATGGAAGTGGTTCGGAGTGCCGACCACGAGGAGAAGAAGATCTTCGTGGATCGAACGAAGAACGAAATCAAGCGGGCTCCCGAGTTCAACGATTCGCTGGCAGGCGACTACAGCACGCGGCTCGGCGCGCATTACGGACCGGGAGGCGCTGGCTTCCGCCAGTGGAACGGCACGCAGTAGGCGACTCGGCGCTGGTCCGCCGGCTCGAACTTCGGCGACCCTCGCTCCGCGAGAGCTCTGACGAGGAGTCAGCCGGAGATTGAGCGTTCCTTGAGCACCAAGCGCCACCCTCGCAAGCGCATACTTGTCGTAGCCCGGTCTCGGGCCTGGGGAAGGAGGGGAAGATGGAGCGCCGTCGGACACGACGTATGCGGTCTATGCGGATGCTCAGGGCTCTGCTGCCAGGGGTTGTGGTGGCGCTTGGGGCGCTGACCGTCGTTGCGACAGGCGGGGCGAGCGCCGCAGCTGGTGCGGGGCGCGTCCCGCACCTCGAGGTTCATGGCAAGGCAATCCTGGTTCAGGTTGATCCCCTCACGGACGTAGCGACTCGCGTCACTGTGGGCTCGATCCACATCAGCGCGAGCGACACCTGCCCACCGCAGACGAGCGAGCAGCCGGACTGTGTGGATCGGATGTCCATCAGCTTCAACGGTCAGCACCCGCCCGACCACGGAGACGGCTACTTCGTCCAGGTGGGGTCTGACCCGAACTTCCCAAACGCGATGTCCCTGAGCGGGATCGAGATTACGTTCGTGGATGGCGGGGAGCCGGGGACGGTCCCAGCCGGGCCGCCTTTTCCCGGCGGCGCGGGCATCGCCCCGACGCGCGACTACGCGCGGTACGGGGCTACGCCGACCGCAGCGCAGTATCGGTGGTACTTCCTGACCGGTGGGATTCAGATCACCGGCATCGGTTGATCCGGTGCGTGCGGCCTGCACGAGCAGAAACGAGACATCGGCGTAGACGCGGCTTCGGTTCACGGGAAGGCCCGCTTCGGCGGGCCTTCCCACTTCCCGAACGCTCAGCCCATCACGAGAAACGGAGTACACGCACCTCGATCACTCCGTGTCGATCCGGACGAGCTTCGGGGGGCCGCCGTCTCCCCACTGAAGCTCAAACAGCGGGCCGCTCCCTCGGTACTGCGGCGCAATCGGCGTAGACGACGCCACGTAGACGGGCTGCGCTCCTGTGCCCCACTCGAGCGCGAGTCCGGGCGCGTGATCGGGAGACCCCGAAGCGATTGGTACGAAGACGCCTATCGCCGCGGCGATTCCGAGAATGACCGTAGTGCGCTTCATCGTGAGCTCCTCTCCTTCGTGGGGTGGCCCATCGACCACCTGTCCCGAGGCTAGGGAGCGGAAGCGCGGCCCGAAACGGGAGAAGCACCTGGCTTTGAAGGCCCGGGTACCTGGGTTGAACTAACACTTCGCCGCTTCCCCCCGATCAGGAGGATTGAGAGAGATTTCACGCGAACCCGGGAGAGCCCGCGCCGCGGTCTAGGGATCGGCCCGGACGATTTGTGGGATCTCGGCCACGACGACTACGATCCCGCATCGAGCAGCCGGAGCACGCATGCAACCGCGCAGTCGCGAACGAGTTGAGAACGTCGCGCGACTGGTGGAGGACTCGGAAGGCGGTCACCAGCACGCACGTAGCCGACCTAGCCCCGGCGAGGCGCAGGGTGACGGATGAGCCAGCCGAGAATCGCTCCGGCGAGCAGTAGTTGCACGCCGACAGACAGCGGGCCGGAGCGGTGCCAGCCGAGGCGGCCGTGGAACAGCTTCTCCCCTCCGGGCCGCAGGAACGGAACGAAGTGCTCGGCGTCAGGCGCGCAACACGCTGCGGCCCCGATGGTTGCCGGATCGAGCAGACCTCGGCGCAGCACCAGGAGTGAGAAGCCCGCAGCCCCGCATGCGATTTCGATACGTGGCGAGCGCGTGTCTCGATGAGGCACGGCGTCGGCCGCGAGATGGAGAGCCGTGCCTGCGAGAAGGGCGGCAAGTCGCGACCCGGTCGCAGCGCCGGCGCCAGCGCCGACGGCGACATGGAGCGGCACGATCATGCTGATATTCGTACCTGCGCCAGCGCTCGACGGCGATGGCCTTCTTCAAGGTCTAACGAGCAGTGCTCGCACCTCGAAGTGGCGTGGAAGTGGCGTCGACCTCGGAGGGACGAGGGCTAGGACGCCAGTAGAATTCGCCTCCCGCCGACGTAGCTCAGCTGGTAGAGCACTTCACTCGTAATGAAGGGGTCCCCGGTTCGAGTCCGGGCGTCGGCTTCGACCATTTCAGCTCCGCGGCGAAAGGGCGGCTCTCGCCGCCCTTTCGGAACGAATCTGACGAGACTCAGACCCTCGGGCCGGTTGGCGTCTGCGAGATCTCCTGCAGCAGTTGGCCGGAGTCCTTGTCCTTCACCTCCCGCGCGACGTCCGC
>DASTWH010000145.1:0-4583 GCA_035758735.1 Gaiellaceae bacterium | reverse complement strand
TCCCTACCTCGCCGAGCCTGCGGCCGTTCTCGCCAGCCGGATGCTCGTGGACCTCACGGGCGCGCGTATGACCGGGCACGCCGACGTGCACGCCGATCTCCCCGAGCGGCCCGTGGTGCACCTGCGTCCGGAGCGTGCGTCGAAGGTCATCGGGCTCGACATCCCGGTGGACGAGCAGCGCGCGACCCTCGTCGGGTTCGGCTTCGACGTCGGAGACGACTGGAACGTGACGGTCCCGACGTGGCGTGCGCGCGACGTCACCCGGGAGATCGACCTCGTCGAGGAGATCGCGCGACCCGTCCTCGACCGCGTTCCGCTCACGATGCCGTTGCGCAGGCACGTCCGTGGGCGGCTGACGAAGGAGCAGCGGCTCCGCCGCGTCGTCGAAGACGCGCTCGTCGGCGCCGGCCTCTCGGAGGCGTACACGTGGAGCCTCGTCGGCTCGGATCCGAACCCGGACGCGATCCGGCTGCCGAGCCCGATGACGTCCGACCAGGCGATCCTGCGAACGACGATCGTGCCCGGCCTCGTCGAGGCTGCGCGCACGGGCATCGACGCAGGTGCCGACCGGGTCGCGTTGTTCGAGATCGCGCGCACATACCTCGCCTCCGACGAGCAGCTACCCGAGGAGAGGTGGCGGGTCGCGGGTGTCGTGCAGGGCGGGTACGAGGACGTGAAAGGCGTCGTCGAGGCGCTCTACGGTGCGCTCGGCCTCGAGCTGCGCGTCGAGCGCGGCTCGCACCAGCTGCTGCACCCGGGGAAGGCGGCCGCCACCGAAGCCGGCTGGCTCGGCGAGCTGCATCCGACGCTCCTCGAGGGAACCTGGGGCGCGTTCGAGCTCGATCTCGCGACGCTGGTCGCCGCCGCGCCCGATCTGATCGTCTACGAGGACGTCCTCACGTATCCGGCCGCGCTGCAGGACATCGCGATCTCCGTCGAGGAGGACGTCGAGGTGGGAGCGCTCGTGGAGGCGGCGCACGAGGCCGCGGGCGACCTTCTCCGTGAGGCGCGCGTGTTCGACGTCTACCGCGGGAACCAGGTCGGCCCCGGGCGGAAGTCCGTCGCCATCCACCTCACGTTCCAGTCGCCCGAGCGCACTCTCACTGAGGACGAGGCGAGCGAGATTCGCGACCGCATCGTCGGGGTGCTCACCGAGCGCTTCGGAGCCGAGCTCCGTGCGTAGGCAAACCGATCGGGACGAGCCTGCGTAGACACGCCCGATGGCCAAGCTCGTCGTCGTCGCGTTGACGCTCGCCCTCGCCGCACTTCTCGGTGCGGCCCGCGGTTCGGCAGGCCCCGTGCAGGAGGTCAAGCTCATCGGAAGCGTCGGCCCGGAGTTCACGATCTCGCTGACGGACGCCCAGGGCAACCCGGTCACGAAGCTCGACCCCGGTGCCTACGAGATCGAGGTCACCGACCGCTCCGACTTCCACAACTTCCACCTGACGGGACCGGGTGTGAGCGAGGACACCGGCGTCGAGTTCACCGGCCAGGTGACGTGGCACGTGACCTTCAGGGACGGGAGCTACGTCTACGTCTGCGACGTGCATCCCTCCTCCATGCGCGGGACGTTCACCGCCGGGACGCCCCCGACCACGAATCCGCCCCCTCCGGGAGGCGGCGGTGGAGGTGGCAGCGCGGTCACGGCCAGGACGAAGCTCCTCCTGACCTCGGGGCCCGGGTTCGCGATCACGCTGAAGACTGCGGCCGGCAAGAACGTCAAGTCGATGCGGACCGGGACGTACACGGTCGTCGTCCGTGATCGCGGACGCATCCACAACGCCCACGTCGTCGCGCCGGGCTACAACCGCCGGACGACGCCGCTCACCTACACGGGGACGCAGACCTGGAAGGTGAAGCTGGCGCGGGCCGGAACCTTCCGCTTCCTCTGCGACCCGCATGTGGCCACAGGCATGAAGGGGTCGGCGAAGATCGTCAGGTAGCTAGACCGACTTTCCGGCAAGGCGCCACACAGGCCCCTGCGTCACCGCGTTCTCGCTGTCGGACAGGTCGTAGACGACCCCGAGCGACCCGGTGATGCCCTCGGCGTCCATGCGCTCGAAGCAGCGCCGTGCCATCTGCGGCGAGACGCCGTAGCCCTGCTTCCCGGACGCACGGAACTGCAGGGCGATCTCGCCGTGCACGCGAGACGGGTTGAGCGGCGCCCCGAGTAGCGCGGCCCGCGGCACGTGGTCGCTCGACTCGAGCTCGAGCACGCAGAGGACGTCGCTCCAGTCCGGGGGGAGCCCGGCGAGCGCTGCATCCCACTGCTCAGCGAGCGAACCCGGCCGCTCCACACGGTCGGATGTCTCGTCGACGGGCACGACGTCGTGGATCGCGCCGAGGACCGACAGGGTCCCCCAGATTCGGCTTCGGTCGAGCGCCCGGAAGATGTTGCGGGCGCGGTCCACGCCGCCCTCGGCGCGCTGGATGTGAAGCCGGAGCTCGTTGCCGACGCGACCGGGCTGAAGCGGACCGAGCACGGTGGCTGCGTCCGCGACGGACCCTTCAGGCGTGAACACGACCTGGGCCTCGGTCCAATCGGCGGGGAGCTCCTCCTCGATCTGTGCCCACTGCTCGGCAGCCCGCATCGGCGGATCAGCATAATGGCCGGTCGATGACGACCGTCGAAGAGAGGGCCGAGTCCGGAGGGCGCGGCGTCTCCCAAGAAGTCCTGCGCGGGTTCTTCCGCGAGATGCTGCTGATCCGTCGGTTCGAGGAGAAGGTGGAGGACCGCTTCCGCGCGGGCGAACTGCCCGGCTTCCTGCATGTCGCCATCGGCCAGGAAGCCACGGCGACGGGCGTCTGCGCAGCGCTGCAGCGCGAGGATGTCATCGCGTCGACGCATCGCGCGCACGGCCACGCGATCGCCAAGGGGACGCCGGTCGAGCGGATCATGGCCGAGCTCTACGGGAAGGTCGAAGGCTGCAGCGGCGGGTACGGCGGCTCCATGCACCTGTACGACCTCGAGGTCGGAAACCTCGGGGCGAACGCGGTCGTCGGTGGCGGGCTTCCGGGCATCGTCGGTGCGGCACTCGCTTTCCAGATGCGCGGCGAGAAGCGCGTCGCCGTCGCGTTCTTCGGCGACGGTGCGACGAACACGGGGACGTTCCACGAGTCGCTCAACCTCGGTCAGCTCTGGAAGGTGCCGGCGATCTTCTGCCTCGAGAACAACGGCTGGGCCGAATCGACACCTGCGACTCAGCAGCTCCCGCTCCCGGTGGACGAGCTCGGCAAACGCGCGGCGGCCTTCGGCATGAAGCTCATCGAGGCGGACGGCCAGGACGTCGAGGCCGTCTACCTCGCGACCCTCGCAGCGCGAGAGTACGCGCTCTCGGGCAAGGGGCCGGTGCTGCTGCACCTGCGGACGCATCGCCTGACGGGGCACTTCGTCGGCGACCCGCAGGTGTACCGGGACAAGGACGCGTTGAAGGAAGAGCGCGAGACGAAGGACCCGATCCGGCTCCTCGGTGCGCGCCTCGAGCTCTCGGACGAGGAGTTCGCTGCGATCGACGCGGAGGTGACCGCGGAGGTCGAGGCGTCGGTCGAGTTCGCCAAGGCCGGCACGGATCCGGCTCCGGAAGACGCCCTCAAGTACGTCTATGCCTGAGCTGACCTATCGCGAGGCGGTGCGCGACGCGCTCGGGAGGGCGCTGCGCGAAGACGAGAGCGTCTTCATCATGGGCGAGGACATCGCCGAGATGGGCGGCTCCATGGCGGTGACCCAGGGCCTGCTCGACGAGTTCGGCCCGGGGCGCGTGCGCAACACCCCGATCTCGGAGATGGCGATCGTGGGCAGCGGCATCGGCGCCGCGGTCCAGGGGATGCGCCCGATCGTCGAGATCATGTACGAGGACTTCCTCACGATCTCGATGGAGCAGCTCGTGAACCAGGCCGCGAAGCATCGGACGATGTCGGGCGGCCAGATCAAGGTGCCGCTCACCATCCGCACCCAGGGCGGTGCCGGCTGGTCGCCAGGTGCGCAGCACGCGCAGCAGCTCGAGGCCTGGTTCGTCCACGTGCCCGGGCTCAAGGTCGTCTTCGCATCTACGCCCGAGGACGTCCGCGGGCTTCTCTGGTCGGCGATCTACGACGACAACCCGGTCGTCTTCTTCGAGCACCGAACCCTCTATCCGATCAAGGGCGAGGTCCCCGAGCAGCTCGAGCCCATCCCGCTCGGCAAGGCGCGCATCCACCGCGAGGGGACGGACGTCACGGTCGTCGCGACCGGCCGCCTCGTCCACGAGGCGCTCAAGGCGGCAGAGGATGCGGAGAAGGACGGGATCTCGGTGGAGGTGGTGGATCCCCGGACGCTCCTCCCGCTCGACGAGGAGGCGATCATCGGCTCGGTCAAGAAGACGACGCGCTGCGTCACGGCGCACGAGGCCGTGACGCGCGGAGGCTTCGGGTCGGAGCTCACTGCGGTGATCCAGCACGGCGCGTTCGACTGGCTCGACGCACCGATCGAGCGGGTCGGGGCGAAGTTCGCTCCGCTCGCGTTCGCACCGGTGCTCGAGCAGGCGAGCGTCCCGCACGCGGACGACGTGCTCGCCGCGATCCGCCGGACGGTGGCGCGCAGCTAG
>DASTWH010000144.1:0-9453 GCA_035758735.1 Gaiellaceae bacterium | reverse complement strand
ACCGGCTTCACGAATCAGAAGACGAACGAGATCTGGGATACCTGGATCGTCGGAGCCCCGAGCTTCGGTCGCAACGTCCACTCGGTGCTTCGAGTCGCGGTTGCTGCCGATAGGAACAAGGACGGAATCTACAACGACGCCCCCGCCGTCGTCCCCGATGCGAACCACGACGGTCGCATCAACGCGGTCGACCTGAAGGCGTACGGCGTCGCCTCCAACATCGTCGCCGTTCCGTTCCAGATCAGCGACTGACTTCATTCACTACCGGGATCCCGTCCCGTCCGGGGCGGGATCCCACTCGCGCCAGCCGGATGGCCGCCCTGCGTGTGGCCCAGCACTCCCCGACACCCCGCGCCACCGCTCCTATCAACCGCCCAGACGTTCACGATGAAGCGGTCGTCGAGGTCGGCGCATGGCTTCTTCCGCGCGCGCGGGCGCGTGATTCCGACGCCCTGTCCACCGTAGCGCCACGTCACGCGCCTAAGCGCACATTTCGGTCACGTGTGATGGGCGGTTCGGCCCCCGAAGGCACCTGACGGTTACGACGCCCTCCCGCACGACCTGCCCGAATAGACCCGAACGTGTCCTATCGGACGGGGTGAGGCCCGGACACGCTTGCTGGCGATGGAGGGAGAGGCCCAGAAGCCTGCCTCTCCCTCCGTCGTCTTGTCGGCCCAATCCTCGATGCGAACGGAGGTCGAGTTGGACATCGCGAGCATCCTCGGCCTCGAGGCGATCATCAGGCTGTTGCCCGCGTGGATCGCGAGTCGCAAGAGGCGCTCGTTCTTCGCGCGGTGGGCAGCGCGACGGTGAACCCGCATCTGTCTCTAGTCGGGCTCGTCCACTCGGCTGAGGTTGCCGTGGGAGAATCGACGGCGTGACCCAGGCCGTCGTCACCCTGCGTGAGGTCACCGCCGAGACGGTTCGCGTCGTCTGCGCTCTTGAAGTCGCTCCCGCGCAACGGGGTTATGTCGCGCCGAACGCCGTCTCCATCGCCCAAGCGCACTTCGAGCCGAAGGCGTGGTTCCGGGCCGTGTACGCCGACGAGGAGCCGGTCGGCTTCGTGATGCTTCACGAGGACACGGAGGAGCCGGAGTACTTCCTGTGGCGCTTCATGATCGCCGCAGAGCACCAGGGGAAGGGATACGGGCGGCGGGCACTCGATCTCGTGGTCGAGCACGTGCGGAGCCTTCCCGGAGCGCGGGTGCTCGGCTCGAGCTTCGTGCCGGGCGAGCATGGGCCGAACGAGTTCTACCTCCGGTACGGATTCGTCGCGACGGGCGACGTGGAGGGAAGCGAACACGTAATCCGGCTCGACCTGTACGCCTCGCTCGCTTGAAGCCCCAGGATGCCCGCCCGTGTTGCGAGCAGGCGTGATCTTCCCGCCGTCGGGCTCGCCATCACCGCGCGGCCCGAATAGACCCGAATGTGTCCTATCGGGCGGGGTGAATACAGGACACGCTTCCTCGCAGATGGAGGGGGAACGCGCTCGCCTCTCCCTCCATCCCTATCGCAGGTCGGTTGCGAGGATCCCGGCTCGAGCCGCTATTGACAACGCCCGAACCAGCGTGAGAGAGTCCCACGCCAAGCCGGCGCAAGTCACCATCGAGGCTGGCAGGCCCTCTTAGGCGAGCGCCTTGCTCCCGGTCTATAGGGCAGCGCTATGCCGCCCGCGATCAAGGAGGGCTTATTCGATGCGACGTTCTCTGTGGCTGCTGATTGCAGCCGTAGGAGCGGTGACGCTGTACACCGCGGCCCAGGCTTTCGCTACCGCAGGCACCGGCGCGGTCAGCGCCTATACGGCTCGCGGCCCGGTCTCGCAATCGGTCGTGATCGGTGTTCCCAAGACGGCGACAGCGACGAAGACGGTCCGTGTCCGCGTGAAGGGCAAGGTCGTGACGAGGAAAGTGACCTTCACCTACCCGACGGTGACGCCCTTGATGAGGTGCGGGGAGGCGACCGCGTGCGATACGGCCTACCAGCAGCTGACCATCCAGCCCGGAGGGTTCACCGGGTGGCATACCCACCCCGGCCCGACCTTCGTCGCCGTTGCGCAAGGAGAAGGAACCCTGTACCACGCGATGTCCGGCTGCCCGTCGGTCAAGTACGCGAGCGGAGCGGGCTTCATGCAGCCTCCGACCGAGGTCCACAACATGCGGAACGAGGGTTCGACGCCACTCGTGCTGTGGGCCTTCTATGCGCTTCCGCCGGGGACGACCAACGCTGGAATCCGAATCGATCAGCCTCAGCCTGCGGAGTGCCCGAACATTCCGTAGCCGGGGTCTAGAGCGCGAGCCCAGGGGGACTGAGGGGGTTCCTCCTGGGCTCGAGGCAGCGCTCGACTCGCTGTCGTGAAACCGGCCACTGAAGGCTCCCGCCGCTTCGTCCGTCCGAGCGCTCTCCTCCTCGCGCTCGCTCTTCTCCTGGCGATGGTCGCGACCCTCTTCGGCGCCCTCGCCGTCTCTTCCGAGCATCACGGGGAATCAGGCGCCGGCCACGCCGAGCACGCCGCCCATGTCGCCGATCACGAAGGCGAAGAAGAGACGGAAGCGCTCGACGCCGGCGAGGGGCTCCTGGCACTGGCGGTGTCGCTCCTCGCAATCGCGCTCGTTCCCCTCGGCATCCGCACACGTCCTCTCGCCGAGTCCCCGGACCTGCTTCGCTTCGCGGTCGCGGTCGCATCGGCGGGCGCCGCGGCGATCCACTTCGCGGTCATCGACCAGCACTTCGCCGAGTACTGGCTCTTCGGGGTGTTCTTCGTGGTCGTGGCCCTCGCCCAGCTGGGTTGGGTGGTCGCGGTCGTGAGCAATCCCACACGCATGGTCTACGTCGTCGGAGCTCTCGGAAACGCGCTCATCGCCGTGACGTGGGTCGTTTCTCGAACGAGCGGGTTGCCGTTCGGGCCGGAGGCCGGTGAGCCTGAGCCGCCGGCATCGCAGATGTGGTGTCGACCGCGTTCGAGGTCGCAGTCGTGGCCGGCACGCTCCTGCTGCTGCGCGGCATCGAGCGACGCCGATCGTGGGAGCCGAGGTTCGTTCGACCCGTGCTCGCGATGGTGGCGATCGCAGGCACGACGCTTGCCCTTGCCGGTCTTGCCGGTCTTTAGTCCCGGGGCCTTCGGCAGCATCTGCCGCGCCTGGCTGAAGGTCTTCACGGCCTTCTACGTCCTCGTGGGGATCGGGATCATCGCGCGGGCTGCGTGCTCGCCCGGTCGTTCGCGAAACAATCTGCGTGGCGTGGGATCGGTCCCCTTTGCTCCACGCGGCAGTAGCCTAGGCTCCGATGAAGCCGCGAATCTTCCTCGGCTCGTCCGGCGAGCAGGAGAGGCTGCTACAGGCGCTGACCCGGGGTCTTCAGGACATCGCCGACGTCGAACCCTGGACGACGGTCTTCACCCCAGGTGTCTCGACGCTCGACCGGCTTGTCGAGCTCACGCGCGAGGTCGATTTCGCCGCGTTCATCTTCGCTCAGGACGACTGGACGGCGAGAGGAGCGTCATCTGACGCACCCGGACAGGCCTCACCGCGCGACAACGTGGTCTTCGAAGCCGGCCTGTTCGGGGGTGCGCTCGGCATCCGCCGCACGTTCATCCTCCACGCGAACGGCGCCAAGCTCCCCTCCGACCTGCTCGGGCTGACTGCGATCCGGTACGACCCCGACACGACGCCGGCGATCGTGCGCCAGATCAACCAGAAGCTGCGGAGCGCGATCGACGCGGAAGGCCGGATCAGCCGCCTGGAGGGTGAATGGTGGCAACTGTCCCTCACCGCGAGAACGGAGCTCGAGCCGTCCGCGATCTCACTCCTGACGATCACGCGCGATCACGCCGGCGCCCTCGAGGTCGCGGGACGGTCGTGGCAGGCCGACGGCACGTTGTCCGCGCGCTACTGGAGTGAGGCGTCGAAGGAACAGCTTGATCCGGCCAGCATCCTCTACTTCTGGAAGGGCGAACGCCCCCGGCAGCCGGACGCTCCCGAGCTCGAGGGGACCGGTGAGATCAAGCTCGAGAGCGTCGATCGCGCCAACGGCTACTTCACGACGCGCTCGGTCGGCGTCGACTCCTTCCACGCGCGGACCTCCGGGATCTACCTCCGCGCCGACCCGGGTGACAAGGTCGTGCTGGACGGCAATGACGCCGCCGAGCGAGCAGCTCTCATCGAGAGGCGTCTCGAGGAGTGGAACGCGATGGCGAACTCCTGACGTTCGCCCGAGGAGATAAACCAGTCAGCTCGACGTGGCCGGGACGAACCGCTTGACGAAGTCGAGCGCGGTCTGGGCGACCTTCTCCCAGCCGTCGTCGATGGTCAGCGAGTGGCCGCGGTTGGGCATCTTCTCGATCTCGGTGACGTTCGGGTTGCGCTTCTGACGCTTGTAGGCGGCGTTGGCGATCGCCCACGGAACCGTGTGATCCTTTTCGCCGTCGAGGATCAGCAGCGGTCCGCGATCGGGATTCTTCGTGTCGACCTTCGACTCGGTCCAGGGGTTGAGGTTGGCGTTGGCCATCTGGGCTAGCGCGATCCCCGACCCGGCGACGTGGTAGGTGTCGTAGAGGCGCCTGGCCTCGTCCTCGTCGAGGGCGTTTGCCCACCCGTACTTGAACTGGTCGAAGGTGAGCGTGATGGCGCGGCCTCGATTGAGAGGGTTGACCAGGAAGGGCCCCGCCGTCTTGAGCGTCGAGAGGGGCAGCGGGAGGACGCCGCGGAACACGCCCGGGTCGATGGCAACCGTGGCTGCCGAGAGCCCACGCCCGGCGAGCATCTGAGCGAACAGTCCGCCGGTCGAGTGTCCCATCACAGCGGGCTTCGTCTCGAGCTTTCCGATCACGTCGGCCGTGTGGTCGGCAACCTGCTTCAGCGTCTTCTTGGCGAGGACGTCCGGGTTCGCCCGCGCCTCGTCGACCGTCTCCGGATCGTCTGGCCAGTCCGGCGTCAACGGCGCGTACCCGGCCTGCCTGAAGAAGTCCGCCCACTTGGCCCAGCTGCTCGGCAGCAGCCAGAGGCCGTGGATGAAGACGACCGGAGTGGTGCCGGAGGCGTTCGCCGCCTCGATCTCCCTGCTCTCCCGCTCCGAAATGGACGCCATGTCGAGCTCCTCTCGGTCGCAGTGGAAAGTCAATCCGACCCTAGCGAACCGATGATCCTAGGGGGTGCGTGCTCAGGTGGCTGGCCGGGGCTTGCGCCGCGCGATACTCAGCACGCGTGGCGTGGGACGAAGAACTCACAGAAGATCAGGAGCGAGTGCCGTAGATGGAATTCGGGGTGCACCTTCCGCTGATCTCGTTCGCAGGCGAGCGGCGCTCGCTCGATGACCTGCTCGCGCTAACGCAAGCTGCCGACGATCTCGGTTACACGCACGTCTGCGCCAACGACCATCTCGTCTTCTCGCGCCCGTGGCTCGACGGTCCGACGGCGCTGGCGGCCGTGCTCGCGCACAGTGGCCGGATGACGCTCGCAACAACCGTTGCGGTGCCGGTGCTACGCGGACCTGCGCCAACCGCAAAGATCCTCTCGGCGATCGACGTGTTGTCCGGCGGTCGGCTACTGGTCGGGCTCGGCCCCGGTTCGTCGGCTCGCGACTACGAACTGGTCGGCGTGCCGTTCGAGCAGCGGTGGAAGCGTCTGGATGAGGCCGTGCAGGTCTTGCGTGCGTACTGGCAAGCCGACGACGTCGAGTTCGAGGGCACGTTCTACTCCAGTGCGGGCCTCACGCTGGAACCGACTCCGGCTCAGCGCTCTGGCCCGCCCATCTGGATCGGGAGCTGGGGCTCAGCGGCCGGGCTGAGGCGCGTCGCGCGGCTCGCCGACGGCTGGCTCGCCTCCGGCTACAACACGACTCCGGAGCTGTTCGCCCAGGCCTGGCTCGATGTCCAGGAGGAGTTGACGGCGGGTGGACGAGATGTCTCGGGCTTCGGGAACGGCATCGCAACCATGTGGTGTTTCGTCACGGAGGACAGGGCGCGGGCAGAAGCACTGCTCGTGGACGTCCTGGCGCCGATGCTCAATCGTCCGGCGGAGCAGCTTCGCTCGTTGCTTCCAATCGGGTCGGCGGAGGACTGCGCAGCGAAGCTCCTGGCATACAGGCGTGCCGGGGCGCAACGCGTCTTCCTGTGGCCGCTCGCCGACGAGCGTTCTCAGCTGGAGGTATTCCGCGAACGCGTCGTGCCGCTGCTCGATGCCGAGCGGCCGTGAGGAGCACGACACTCGCTCCATGACGGCTTGACAGAGCCGTTTGCCACCGTACGCGGCGGGGAACGGTCGGCGGGTTGGGATTCGTCGACCACAGCCACGAGCGCGACCTCGCCTGCGTGCTCGCTCGACCCGAGCCTCGTCGAAGCGCCGGCGGTCGAAGCGCCGGCGGGAGGGTTGTAGTCTCCGCGCCGGATCGCCGGCTGGGGACCCGCGATCCCGGCGTTCACCCCACCCGATTCCGTGGAGGTACGCGATGAGCAGCCGACTTCGGCGCTCCTTGTCCTGACGACCGTGCTGGCGGCCCTCTTGCTCGGGGTGTCCGGGGCGGTGGCAGTCCCGCCGCACACGAAGGTCGCCGGCATCGACGTCGACGCGACGACGATCCCGCAGCTCCAGGGCTACATGAACTCGCACCGGATGAACGCGGTGCAGCTGACGAACTTCTACCTCCGGCGGATCCGCCAGCTCAATCCCGATCTCAACGCCGTGATCACGGTCAGCCCGACCGCACTCGAGGACGCACGGGCGGCGGACCGGGCCCGACGCAACGGCGACCGCCGGCCGCTGCTGGGGATTCCGATCATCGTCAAGGACAACGTGAACACGACCGGCATGCCGACGACCGCAGGCTCGTGGGCGCTCGCCGGGAGCACGCCCGACGACGCGTTCATCGCGGCGCGGCTCGAGGCCGCCGGCGCATTCATCATCGGCAAGGCCAACCTGTCCGAGTGGGCCAACTTCCGATCCGGGCCGTCGTCGAGCGGCTGGAGTGGCATCGGCGGACAGACCAACATGCCGTACGTCCTCGACCGCAACCCGTGCGGCTCGAGCTCGGGCTCCGGCGTCGTCGCCGCAGCCGACCTCGCGGTCGCAGCTGTCGGCACGGAGAGGGACGGCTCGATCGTCTGCCCGTCCGGTGCCAACGGCGTCGTCGGGATCAAGCCCACGCTCGGGCTGTGGAGCCGCGCCGGAGTCGTCCCGATCAGCGCCGACCAGGACACGGCCGGCCCGATGGCCCGCAACGTGACCGACGCTGCGGTCCTCCTCGGTGCGGCGACGGGCGTCGACGCCAACGACCCCGCGACGGCCGCGCAGACCGGGCATGCGTTCAGGGACTACACGCAGTTTCTCGACGACGAGGCCCTCGCCGGCGCACGAATCGGCGTCTGGCGCGTGGGCACGTACGACCCCGCGCTGGTGGGCTCTGTGGTCGAGCCCATTCTCGAGAGTGTCACCGACGCGCTCGAGGGCGAGGGAGCGACGGTCGTCGAGGACATGGACATCGATCTCTCCGCGACGGCTGGCGAGTTCGATGCGTTGCTGTGCGAGTTCAAGACCGACATCGCCACCTATCTGGATACGTATGTCAGCGGGACGAACCCGAAGACCGGCGGGGCGTATCCGCAGACACTCGCTGACCTGATCGCGTTCGACCAGGCTCATCCCGAGCTCGAGGGTCCGTGGAACGACCTGGTGTTCGAGCTCGCCGAGGCGACGAACGGTCGCGACCAGAGTTGCGCCGACATTCGGGCCGACGTGACTCCGCCGGTTCAGGACGCGATCGACGACCTCATGGCCGACAACGACCTCGACGCGATCATCGCGCTGACGAACGGTCCGGCGTGGCCGACGAACGACAACCCGGCAGAAGGCGACCTCGACGGCCACTTCGAGTACTTCGTGGGCTCGTCCACGGCGGCCGCCGTGTCGGGGTACGCGGACATCACGGTTCCCGCCGGCTACGACGCGGGACTGCCGATCGGCATCACGTTCATCGGCGGCCGCTGGGCGGAGCCGAAGCTGGTCGGCCTCGCCTACGACTACGAGCAGGCCACGAAGATCCGCGTCCCGCCACAGTTCATCCCGACGATCGGAGACGCCTTGTTCCCCGGCGTCCCGAACCCGCCGGCTCCGGCACGGACGGAGCGGCAGCAGGCGACCCAGGCGCAGCGCGAGCTCGCCGCGTTCCTGCGGTAGAGACGTCGAGCGCGGACGCAACGAAGCCCGGCCAACCGGCCGGGCTTCGTTGCGTCTAGCGGAACGAGAGGTGGTTCGGCGGCCAGTAGGTGAGGGTCACCGGGCCGATCAGGCTGCTGCGAGGAACGGTTCCCCACATGCGCGAGTCACACGAGTGCACAAGGTTGTCGCCGAGGACGAAGTAGTGGCCACGCGCGACGCGCGGCCAGGCTGCGGTCTCTCGACCCCGCAGTGGCGGATCGACGTACGGCTCGACGAGACGCCTGCCGTCGATGAATATCGCCCCGTCGCGCTCCGAGACGAGCTCTCCCGGGAGCCCGATGATGCGCTTCACGAACGTCGAGCCGCCGTCGTGCGAGCCGCACCGTCGGGCACCAGCAGGAGCTTTGAAGACCACGATCTGTCCACGTTTCGGATCGGCGAACCTGTACGCAACACGGTTCGCGATGACGCGATCGTTGAATCGCCCCTGACAGAAGGCCACGGGCTTTGCGCAGTGCAGCGTCGGCTCCATCGACGGCGACGGGATGCGGTACGGCTTCGCGACCTCTGCCTCGAACGCGAGGACGAAGGCGACGGCGAGAGCGATCGTGATGCACCAGTCGATGATGGTCCGCCACGGACGCGGGATCCGACTCCGGGCACGATCGAGGGTTCGCATGCCTACGCGTGCATTGTGCGCCTCCGTGCCTGATGATGTGCCGCCTGACCGAGCAGCGAGCGTGCGGCGACATGAGGACGTCATGACATCCGGCGAAGCGGTGCGCCACCGCCACGGACGGTTCGTCCACGCCCATCCGCACGCCGGGCCGCATCGGCACCTGGGACTGGGTCTGCGTCGTTCATCGCCCGACGCACATCGGCATGACCACGGCCACGGCCATGAGCACGCGCACGATCACGAGCACGGGCACTCACATGGCCTCGTGGATCGCTCGATCGTGCGCTCACGCGAGGGTGTCACGGCCGTCGCGATCAGCCTCGGTGTTCTCGGCGTGACCGCTCTCGCGCAGGTCGCGATCTTCGCGCTCTCCAGCTCCGTCGCGCTGCTCGCGGACCTGATCCACAACGTCGGCGACGCACTCACGGCGGTCCCGCTGGGGATCGCCTTCGCGCTTCGCAGCTTCCGTGCCGAGAAGATCGCCGGTCTCGCCGTGGTGCTCGCCATCTTCGTCTCGGCGTGCGTTGCGCTGTACGAGGCGATCCAGCGCTTCATCCATCCAGAAGACCTCACGCACCTCTGGGCGCTCGCGGCGGCCGGCGTCATCGGCTGTCTCGGGAACGAGAT
>DASTWH010000053.1:0-4029 GCA_035758735.1 Gaiellaceae bacterium | reverse complement strand
CGGCGCGATGATCGCGAGGAGACCGTCGGCCCCGGCGAGCGCCGCAGCCTCGGCGTAGGCGGCGTCGAGCGGTGACTCGGCGCGTACGACCCGCGGCGGCTCGGCTCCGGCGCGGAAGGCGACTGGCGGCTGCGTCCCCGGCGCGATGTGCTCGAGAAGCGGAAGCGCGAGCTCCATGATCTCGCGAGGCACGCGGTACGCGTGTCTGAGCTCCGCGATCTCCGCCGAGTCTCCCTCGGGCAGCCGCACCAGGAGCTCGCTCCAGCTCGCATACGGCACGGGCCCGGTCGCCTGCGCGACGTCACCCAGGATCGTGAACGTGCCGGCAACGCGACGCGCGATCATCCGTAGCTGCATCGGCGTGAGGTCCTGCGCCTCGTCGACGATGACGTGCCCGTATCGGAGGTGGCCGTCGAGCAGCATCGCTCGCGCCTCGTCGAGCAGCGGGAGGTCTGCGGCGCTCCAGCCGGCGCGGGCGCGGTGGAGGAGCCTCTGCTCGGCCTGATCGAGAATGCCTTCGCTTGCTTGGGCGAGCCGTTCGCGAGTGGACAGGAGCTGTCGTACGACACGGTCCGGCCGGGGCGCGGGCCACACGCGATCGAGGAAGCCAGTGAGACGACCGTCTCGTCGGAGGGCTCGCTCGACGTCCTCGAACGAGCGGACGGCCAGATAGCCCACCCTCTCGCCGTAGTCGGCGTAGAAACGTCGAAGCACGTTCATCCGGAAGCGCTCGCGGGCTGCCGCACCGAGCCCGTGCTCCGACCGGGTGAGCTCGAGCAGCTCGGCGACCTCCCGCTCGCGGACGCCGACGAACACGCCCTCCATGCGTACGACGAGCTCCTCCGGCTGGCCGATCGAGCGCAGCTCGACTGCACGCCTGACGACGTCCGCGAGGCGTGCATCCGCCTTCAGCCGCTCGACATCCGGCGGGTCCGTCAATGACACGACGGCGCCCTCGACGAGCTCGGCGACCGCACGCTGATCGACCGCGTCCTCGCCGAGTGCGGGCAGCACGTGCGAGATGTAGTCCATGAAGACCGGATTCGGGCCCACGAGCAGCACCCGTCGGAGCGCCTCGCGGTGCGTGAACAGGAGGTACGACGCCCGGTGCAGCCCCACGGCCGTCTTCCCCGTTCCCGGGCCGCCCTGGATCACCAGTGCTGGCTCCGGAGGTCGCGCGATCAGGCCGTACTGATCTGCCTGGATCGTCGCAACGATGTCCCGCATGCGTGCATCTCGTGCGCGCTCCAGCTCTTCCAGCAGGTAGTCGTCGAGCGCGGTCGCCGCGTCCTCGAGCGAGCCGTCGAGCGCCTCGTCGCTGATCCCGGTCAGCGTTCTCCCGTGCAGGCGGAAGCGTCGTCGTAGCGTGACTCCGTGGGGGGACGAGGGTGTCGCGGTGTAGAAAGGCCTCGCGGCGGGCGCTTGCCAGTTCACGACGAGAACGCCGTCGTCGTCCTGCACCCAGCGCCGTCCGACGTACAGAGGATGCTCGACGGAGTCGACGTCGATGCGGCCGAAGCACAGCACCTCCTCGGCCCGCTCGTACGCGGCGAGCCGCCGGTCGACCCACGCCTGAACGCGGCCGGCGGCGATGTCGAGACCGTCCGAGCCGACGCCCGCAGCGCCAACCGTCCGCAGCAGCGCCTGCCGCATCTGCTCGAGACACTCGTAGGCGTGGTCGAGATAGGCCTGCTCGGCGGCGAGATCCGGATGCGCCATCTAGTCCCGCTTCCAGCCGATGAAGATCGCCCAGCCCAGGAGCTCGCGTCCGTGCCGGAGGTACGTTCGCTTGTGGCGCTCGTGCCGCGTGCGGATCTCGACGGCGTCGGGATCGTGCTGATTCTCCGCGAGCCACGTCTCGACCGCCTTCCAGTGGAGCGTCTCGTACCGGTCCCAGTCGTCCTCGGAGGACGCGATCACCGAGACGACCGGGGAGCCCGACGTCTCGAAGATCGTCACCGTGCCTTCGAGCGTCGTCCACGGATCTCGCCGGTCCTCGTAGTCGTCGGGCAGCGGGAGACTGCGCCAGTAGGGCTCTCCGACGACGACGTGGCCACCAGGACGCACCGCCGGCGCGAGCGCCTCGACGGTCTCGGCGAGGCTGCCGTAGACGAAGCTCGCTCCGAGGCAGAGGGCGGCGTCGTACGTGCCCGGTTCGAAGGTCGCTTCGGCCCCGTCTGCGAGCTCGAAGGTGGCGAGCTCCCCGAGCCCGGCTGCTGCCGTGCGCTCGATCGCGACCGCGTGAAAGTCGGACGAGATCTCGACCCCGCGAACGCTGCAGCCGAACGTCTCGGCCAGCAGCAGTGCCGGGCCGCCGCGGCCCGACGCGATGTCCAGCACGCGCGAGTCGGGCCCCAGTCCCAACCGTTGCCCGAGCTGGACGAGCTTCTCCCTCGAGGTCGGATTCTGGAGCTCGTGCAGCGCCTCGGCGACGACGTAGTAGCGGGGAATCACGGGCCGATCATCTACCCTCACGCGCCTGATGGCGAACGAGGAGGTCGTCGAGGGGAGCTGGGGAATCGATCCGGTCCCGCCGCGCCTGCGCGTCCTCAGCGGCGTCGAGACCGGCTTGCTGTGGGGCAACCTCGGCGTCTCGCTCCTCGTCGTCGTCGCGGGAGCGATCCTCGTTCCGGCGCTGTCGCTGCCCTCCGCACTCGTCGCCATCGTCGTCGGCTGCCTCATCGGGAACGCGATGCTCGCCGTCGCGGGGATGATCGGAGCCGACGCGCGCGTCCCCGGCATGGCGCTCATGCGCGCGCCGCTGGGTCAGCGCGGGTCGCTCCTTCCGACGGGCGTCAACGTGCTCCAGGGGATCGGCTGGACGACTTTCGAGCTGCTCGTCATCGCCACCGCTGCGGGAGCCCTGTCCGACGAGCTGTTCGGGTTCGAGGCGCAGTGGCTGTGGACGTTCGTCTTCGGTGCAGCGACACTCGCCCTCGCGCTCCTCGGGCCGATCGGCTTCGTGCGTCGGTTCGTTCGCCGCTTCGCCGTCTGGGCGGTTCCACTCGCGCTCGTCTACCTCACGTGGTGGGCGCTGGACGGCGCCGACGTCTCGGCCATCTGGAACGCCGAGGGCGAGGGCGGCCTCAGCGTCTGGCAGGGAGCGGACGTCGTGGTCGGCATCACCGTGTCGTGGATCCCGTACGCGGCCGACTACACCCGTTTCTCCACGACGCGCCGCGGGGCGCTGGGGGGGACCGGCATCGGCTACCTCGTCCCGGACGTCTGGCTGCTCGCGCTCGGCGCGATACTCGTCCTTTCGCGGGACCTCGGCGATCCGGCGGCACTGCCGGCAGCGGTCGTCGCGGGCGGGTTCGCCGCGATCCTCGCGCTGTTCGCGCTGCTCGTGACGGAGACGGACGAAGCGTTCGCGAACGCGTACTCGGCGGCCGTCTCGCTCCAGAACGCGCTGCCTCGAGCGCCGCAGGCGCTACTCATCGTGATCGTGACTGCGATCGCGACCGCGGGTGCGCTCGTCCTGGACTTCACGAGCTACCAGAGCTTCCTCTTGCTCCTCGGCTCGGTCTTCGTGCCGCTCTTCGCCGTGCTCCTCGCCGACTGGCTCGCGGCGGGGGCGCACTACACGCCGGAGGACGTGTTCGGGGCGCCGGCGTGGAGGCCGGGGCTCATCGCCGCGTGGATCGTGGGCTTCGCGCTGTACCAGTGGCTGTTCCCGACGGGCCCGTCGTGGTGGGTCGACCTCGTCAGGAAGCTCGATCCTCCCGACTGGGGCATCGGAGCGACCGTGCCGAGCTTCCTCGTCGCGTTCGGGATCGCGAGCGTCGTCGCAGTCCTCTCCCGCCGCGCTGCCGCTGGAGCCGCACCGGCGTGACCGACCTCGCGGTTCTCGGGAACCTCTCGCGCGACATCGTCGCGGGCGGCGCTCCGCGTCCGGGCGGCGGCGTGTTCTGGAGCACGCGTGCGCTTGCCCGCCTGGGCGCGGACGCGGTCGTGAGCGCGGCCTGCGCAGCCGAGGACCGAGAGCTTCTCGTCCCGGCGCTCGAGGCGTTCGGGTTCCCGGTGACGTGG
>DASTWH010000051.1:0-3229 GCA_035758735.1 Gaiellaceae bacterium | reverse complement strand
CACCGGACACACCAAGCCGACTCTCATACGCCTTCGGCAATCGTTACATGGCCGCGCTCGACGGCAACCGTCCACGTGCGCCCGTACGCACGCACGCCCTCGATTCGAAGCCCGTCGAGCCAGCTCGGCAGCTCGTCGTTTACCGTCGACACGAGCCGCTGCCGCTCGCGGTCCGGCTCGATCCCGAGGAGCACGCGGACGAGGAGGATCGGGGTTCCGGCCGCCCAGGCCTGTGGCCGCGCGGCGGTCGGGTACGCGATCGGAAACGGAGTCTCGTCACGCGAGTAGCCGGCGAACACCTCGGGCAGTGACCAGTCGAAGTGACCGGCCGCCTCGATGAGCGCCCGCCCCACGCGGCGAGCCTCGGCCGTGTAGCCGTGGCGCGCGAGGCCCCAGGCGGCGAGCGCCGTGTCGTGCGGCCACACCGTTCCGTTGTGGTAGCTGATCGGGTTGAACGCCGCCGCGTCGCTGGCCATGGTGCGGACCCCCCAGCCCGACCACAGGTCCTCGGAGAGCAGCTGGTCGACGATCTTCGGCACCCGCTCCGGCGGAACGATCCCACTCCACAGGAGGTGGCCCATGTTCGAGCTGCGCGAGTCGACCTTTCGCTTCTTCCCGTCGAGTGCGAGGGCGTAGAAGCCGCCACGCTCCTCGACCCAGAACGCCTCGTCGAAGCGGGTCTGCAGCTCGGCGGCCTCCCGCTCGAGCCGGTCGGCGAGCTCCTGCTCGCGCCACACCTCGCGCGCGAGCTCGGCGAGCCCACGCTTCGCGTCGTACACGTAGCCCTGTACCTCGACCGCAGCGATCGGAGCCTCGGCGAAGCTGCCGTCCTGGAAGCGCTGCGAGTCGCCCGAGTCCTTCCACGACTGGTTCGCAAGGCCCGAGTCGACCATGCGGCTGTACTCGACGAAGCCGTCGCCGTCACGGTCGCCGTAGCGGTCGATCCACTCCAGTGCGAGCATCGCGGGATCGCGGAGACGGCGGGCGAGCGAGGCGTCGTCCGTCCAGCGCCAGGTCTCGGTGAGGAGGGCGAGGTAGAGCGGGGTCGAGTCGACGGAACCGTAGTAGCGCGGGAACCAGAACTCGGCGCAGCGCCCCTCGCGCACCTCGTGGACGATCTTTCCCGGCTCGGCGTCGATCGTCGGGTCCTCCTCCTTCGCCTGCAGCTCGGTGAGAGCGTCGAGAGCGCCCATCGCGATCTCCGGGCCGAGCAGGAGCGTCTGCAGCGACGTGATCGCCGTGTCGCGGCCGAAGACCGTCATGAACCACGGCATTCCCGCGGCGAACAGCGGGCGCCGGTACTCGCCCGTGCGCATGCGCAGAGCCGCGAGGTCGGAGATCGAGCGGTCGAATGCGCGGCGCAGGCTCTCCCAGCCGCCGCGGACGCGCGGCACCCGCAGCGTCCAGGCCGCGACGACGTCGCCGACCGTCTCACGCTCGTCGTCGAGCTGCTCGACCGTCGCGAGGTCGCCCTCGAGCCACGGCAATACGTCGATGCTGACAGCCCACCGCTCGTGAGGCTCGAGCACGAGCGAGAACGTCATCGCGTTGCCGTTCAACTGGCCCGGCTTCGAGAAGACGAGGCGCGTCCCGAGGTCGCCGCGCGGATCGGTGATCGACAGCTGGCGGCGCTCCACGTCGTGTGTCGTCGGCGCCGGAGGCGGAAGCGGCTGTGCGGCCTCCGGATCGCCGAGCGAGAAGTCGTGCAGCTTCACCGAGATGATGTCCGCGAAGTCGGCCTCCGCCTCGAGCGCGACTTCGAGCTCGAGCCGCTCGGTGCACTCGTTGCGAAGCGACAGCTTCTCCTGTAGCCCGGTCCCGACGAAGCGCTCGCGTGCGATCGAGATCCCGTCGCGCGGGAGGCCGTTCGTCGTGCCGTTCCGGAGGTAGAAGGCCGCCTGGAAGTGCTCGACCCGCCCCGACGAGAGGAGCAGCGGAGTCGAGCCGCCGACCCGGAGCACGAGGCGCGAGAGAAACCGCGTGTCGTGCGCGAAGAACCCGCTCGTCTCGGCTGCGATGTCGCCCCGGTCGTCCGAGATGCAGAACGTCGATCCCTCGAGGATCGTCAGCATCGTTCAGCTCTCGTGGCGGACGATGCGGGCGCCGCTCGACTGCTGGAGCGCCTTGATCACGATCTCGTCGACGTTCACGTGCAGCGGCCGCGTGAGCGCGAAGAGGATGCAGTCGGCGACCTCGTCCGGGGTGATCGGGTCGACGCCCTCGTACACCGCGGCGGCCTTCTCGGCGTCGCCCTTGAAGCGGACGAGCGAGAACTCCGTCCCCGCGACGAGCCCGGCGTCGACCGTCGTTATCCGGATGGGCCGACCGAGCAGGTCCTCGCGCAGCCCGTAGACGAACCCGCGCAGTCCGAACTTCGCCGCGACGTACGAGGCAGCGTTCTGGTACGCCTGCCGCCCCGCAACCGACCCCATGAAGAGGATGTGGCCGCCGTCACGGATGTGCGGGAGGCAGAGCCGCGTGATCCGCAGCACGCCATCGACGTTCGTGTGCAGGACGGTCTGCTCGTCCTCGAGGTTCGACTCGGTGAACGGGTAGCGGCCGAGGGCGAGACCCGCGTTGTTGAAGAGGATGTCGACGCCGCCGAGCTCGTCGACGGCCTGCGTCACGAACGCGGCCGAGCTCTCCTCGTCCGTGACGTCGACGTGCAGCGCCACATCGGCCTCGATCCGCTCGACCCGGCGCGCACCACCGACGACGCGCACGCCGGCCTCACGCAGCTTGCGCACCGTCGACGCGCCGATGCCGCTCGACGCACCGGTGACGATCGCCGTCTTCCCCCCGAGCTCCATCACCGGAGCCTAGTGACTACGAGATCGTGACCGACTCGATGACGACCGCCTCGAGCGGGCGGTCGCGGCCGTCGCGCTCGGCGAACGAGATCGCGTCGGCGACTTCCTGGCCCGAGGTGACGCGTCCGAACACTGTGTGCTTCCCGTCGAGCCACGGCGCGGCCTCCGTGGTCACGATGAAGAACTGCGAGCCGTTCGTGTTCGGCCCGGCATTCGCCATCGCGAGGTAGCCGCGCGCGACCGGGTGGTCGTTGAACTCGTCCTCGAACGTGTAGCCGGGGCCGCCCGTGCCGTCTCCCTTCGGGCAGCCGCCCTGGATCATGAAGTCGGGAATGACGCGGTGGAAGACGAGGCCGTCGTAGTAGCCCTCGCCCGCCAGCTTCGTGAAGTTCTCGACCGTCTTCGGGGCGTCGGCGTCG
>DASTWH010000042.1:0-3793 GCA_035758735.1 Gaiellaceae bacterium | reverse complement strand
GCTACGTGCCCTGGCGGTCGCTCAAGGCGCAGGCGCTCGAGCGACTCGGTCGGTACGACGAGGCGGTCGCGTTGGCGGGTGAGGAACTCGAGATCGCCCGCGGCTGGGGATCCCCGGGTACCGTCGGGCGTTCGCTCCGTGTGCTCGGCTCCATCAGGCGCAAGGACGGGATCGAGCAACTCGAGGAGGCGTGTGCGTTGCTCGAGGAGGCGCCGGCGCGGCTCGAGCAGGCGAAGGCGCTCGCCTCGCTCGGGGCCGCCATGCGACGAGCGCGGAAGCCGACCGAGGCCCGCGAGCCGCTTCGGCGCGCCTTGGAGCTGGCTGACGTTTGCGGCGCACAACCGCTTGCCGACGCCGTCCGGACCGAGATCTACGCCACAGGTGCCCGTCCGCGCACGACCGCCCTCCGAGGAGTGCTTGCCTTGACGGCGAGCGAGCGACGGGTCGCAGATCTCGCCGCCGACGGGCAGACGAACCGCGACATTGCTCAAACCTTGTACGTGACGCCGAAGACGGTCGAGGTGCATCTCAGCAACGCGTACCGCAAGCTCGGGATCGCGTCGCGCCGTGAGCTCGCAGGAGCCCTCGCGGAGCCGAGCTGAGGCCCACCGTCACGTTACGACCCGCAAGCAGCGCGAATGAGTGTGGGCCGACAGGCCGCCGTTCGGCAGCGCCAAGAGCGTCGGGAATAAGCGCGCAATGCCGGTGTCTCAGCTCATGAGACATGAATTGACCTGGAGGCATCGAGATGGTCGTACATCCGTGGATCCCCCCATTCGCCGAGACAGACGAGGGCCTCTTGCCCTTGACGGGCGAACGCATGAGCCCGCCACTTCGAGAACTTGCCCAGCGGGCGAGCGGAACGGACGAAGTCCTACTCCTCTGGGATCCCGAGAGCGGGCGTGTAGAGCTATCGGTTCGCGACGCAGCGAGGGGAGCGGGTTTCTACGTCGAGGTCGAGCCAGCCAGTGCGCTGGAGGCCTTCTACCACCCCTACGCGTATGTGGCTCAGCGCGGGAACTCCGACCGCGTTGTCCGGCCCGTAGCGACGGGCGTCGAGACCTAGCACCGCGCGACGAGTGCCGGCTGCTCGGTTCGTCTGAGTCGAGGCCGTAACCTCCGCCGCAATGAAGGTCGCGATCCTCGACGACTGGTTCGACACGCTGCGGACGCTGCCATGCTTCGAGAGGCTCGACGGCCACGACGTGACGGTCTTCACGGACCACGTCCAGGAGACCGAACCTCTCGCCGAGCGGTTGCAGGGCTTCGAAGCGCTCGTCCTGATCCGGGAACGCACCGAGATCCGCGCGCCGCTGCTCGAGCGTCTGCCCGACCTGCGCCTGATCAGCCAGCGCAGCGTCTACCCGCACATCGACGTCGAGGCGTGCACCCGTCTCGGTATCACGGTCTGCTCGAATCTGCACGCGGGCTCGCCGTCGTACGCGACCGCTGAGCTCACCTGGGCCTTGGTGCTCGCGGCAATGCGACAGATCCCGCAGCAGGTGGCGTCGTGCAGGGCGGGTGAGTGGCAGGCAGGCGTCGGCCACTCGCTGATCGGCAAGACGCTCGGCCTCTACGGGTACGGCCGGATCGCGAGGGTCATCGCCGGCTACGGCACAGCATTCGGCATGCACGTGCTCGTCTGGGCTCGGCCAGAGTCGCTGGAGGGCGCGCGCGCCGATGGACTCGAGGCGGCGGCGAGCAAGGAGGAGTTCTTCGCCGACTGCGATGTGCTGTCGCTGCACATCCGGCTTGTGCAGGCTACGCGCGGCATCGTCACAAAGGCCGACCTGGGTCGGATGAAACCGAGCGCGCTGCTCGTGAACACCAGCCGCGCTGGCCTCATCGAGTCGGGGGCGCTCGTCACCGCGCTTCGGAGCGGTCGGCCGGGCATGGCAGCGCTCGATGTGTTCGACGACGAGCCCCTCCGTGACCCGTGGCACCCGCTGCTCACCATGGACAACGTCCTGTGCACGCCGCACATCGGCTACGTCACTCACGAAGAGTGGGAGCTGCAGTTCGCAGACGTCTTCGACCAGATAAACGCCTTCGCCGAGGGCATGCCGATCAACGTCGTCAACTCATGACCGATGTCGACGCATGTCTTCGCCTCACTGCCCCGGATGGATGCCTCACGCACGAATCGAACATGCGCGGGGCGTTTAGGCATATACGCCGGAATGTGGCGGTAGTTCGTACCAGGCGCGATCACGACGACTGCGGGCATGCCGCGACGGCAGCAACGCTTCCGAAGTACGGATCGCTTGCGCGAGGCCCCCGAGTGTGGGGGCCTCGCGCAGCGTCTCGGATGTGACCTCTACGGGACGAGAGCGCCGTCCACAGTGAGCTGAACGGCACCGGGCGCCAATCCGCCGAGCGCCACCGTGTCGACCGCCCCTGCGAGGGTGTTGATCTCGAGCCGGTCGCTCGCACCTTCGGAGTGAAGAACTCCGATCGTCGCCGCGAGACCGCTCACCTTGACGCCACCGGCGTCCCCGCTCACGTCGATGGTGTCGTTGCCGTTCGTACCGTTGACGACGACGCGGTCGGCGCTCCCGTCTCCTGCGTTGCCGCCGATGGCGCCGGCGAGGTCGACGTTCACGCTGGTCACGTCGGTTCCCGTCAGGTCGTTGACCGTAACGGTGTCGGCGCCGCCCAGAGCGTTGAAGTCCACGCGCTCCACACTGCGCGTATCCATCGTGATGGTGCCCTGGGTCCGGAAGAACCTCAGGCGGTTGCCGTTTGCCGACAGGTCGACCTGCTCAGGACCGCCTGCGCCATTGAAGAGCATCGTGTCCGCACCATCCTGGCCCTCGACGACGTCACTCCCGTCGCCTGGATCCCAGACGAATGTGTCATCGCCAGCGCCCATGAACGCCACGTCGTTGCCACGGTTGCCGTCGATCGAGTCGTTCCCGTCGCCGCCAAGCAGCAGCTCCGCCCCCGAGCCTCCTGCGAGGCTGTCGGCTCCGGCTCCGCCGTCGATCGTCGTCGGGATGTCACCGAAGACCCCGTTGCTTTCGTCAATGCGGACGAGATCGTCGCCATCACCAGCAGCGAGCTGGATTCGTGCGACATCCAGGCGGGCGAAGTCGTAGTCCGCCGAGCCGTCGTCGCCGACATCGAGCTGGAGAACGCCTGCGTCGCCGGCCTCCAGGCGAAGCGTGAGCCTGTCACTCCGCTTCGAGCCCTCGATCGTGAGCAATCCGTCCTTGAGCTTTGGATGCCTGATGGGCATCGCATCGGGAGCGGCAGCATCGGCGTGTCCCGCCACGGCGGCGAGACCTGCCGCCACGGCCACAGCCACGACCGCCAGTCGGCCGGCCGTCACGGACTGGATTCCACTGAGTCGAATCACGTTCTTCATTGCCCTCTTCCTTTCCGATGAATTGACTTCCTGTGTGCAAGGACACCGGCCGCCAGCGTCTATTCCCTCGAGTGCTACGCCGCCTTCGAAAGCGACCCGCCGACAGGGAACGTGGGGAGCGCGAAGCGCACTCGTGCGCGCGACCCGAGCTCCTCCGCGAGTTGACTTCTGCGACCGGGTTGGGCAGCGATCAGGATCTCGTCGGCCGGAAACGTCGACAGCGCATCCGCGATTGCAAGCAGAGGATCGCCGTCGCCCGCACGACCCTCGGCGCGAACACCGCTCTCTTCCAGGCGGCCGGCGATTGCAGCCGCGCGCTCTTCCGCTCGGCGGCGTGCACGGTCGTCGTCCGACAGCCATCGCCGGAGCCAGGAGTTCAGCGCCGGCGCAACCACGAGCACGTTGGCGCCCCGCACGTGCGCCGGA
>DASTWH010000408.1:0-16720 GCA_035758735.1 Gaiellaceae bacterium | reverse complement strand
CCGCTGCAGCGCCTCCGCCAGCTCCGCGCTCCGGATCGGCTTCGCGACGTAGTCGTCCATGCCAGCCGCGAAGCAGGCCTCTCGATCCTCGGGCAGCGCGTTCGCGGTCATCGCGACGATGCGCGGCCGGGCCTCGGCGGGCCAGCGCTCGTTGATCAGACGTGACGCGTCGAGCCCGTCCAGCTCGGGCATCTGCACGTCCATGAGGACGACGTCGTAGCTCCGCAGCTCGAGGGCCTCCAGGGCCTCGAGCCCGTTCGAGACGACGTCCGCGTCGTAACCGAGCCGTTGGAGCAGGCGCATCGCGACCTTCTGGTTCATGGCGCTGTCCTCGGCGAGCAGAATCCGCAACGACGACGTCTCCGTCGTCGCGCCGACGACGACCTCGAGGGCGTCGTCGATGTCCGTCCCGGCCGTGAGCGCGCGCACGAGCGCGTTGTAGAGCTGGGAGGCCTTGACCGGCTTCGCGAGCTCCACCGAGAACGCCTCGGTCGCGCGGCCCTCGGGCAGCCGGCCGAGGGAGGTCAGGAGCACGAGAGGAAGTTCGCGCTCGGATCGATGGCGGCTGATCTCCCGGGCGAGGGTGACTCCGTCCATCTCGGGCATCATCAGGTCGAGCACCGCGACGTCGAACTCCTGACCTCCTGCGACGAGGCCGAGCGCTTCAGACGGTCTCTCGACGGCGACCGGCTCCATCTCCCACGATCGCGCGTGACGGCTCACGATCTCGCGGTTCGTCGCGTTGTCGTCGACGACGAGGAGGCGCTTCCCCGCGAGATGCGGAAGGACGTCCTCACGCGAGATCCGCGCCGGCACGTCCGCTGCGTCCACCGCGAGCGCGATGCGGAACGTCGAGCCGGTGCCCTCCTCGCTCTCCACGGAGATCGTCCCGCCCATCAGATCGACGAGGCGCTTCGAGATGGCGAGCCCGAGCCCGGTGCCTCCGTACCGGCGTGTCGTTGATGCGTCGACCTGGCTGAACGACGTGAACAGCCGGTCCATGCGGTCCTGCGGGATGCCGATGCCGGTGTCGCGAACCGCAAGCTGGAGCCGGTACGAGCCCTGCCGCAGCGGCTCGGCTTCGACGACGACCACGACGTCGCCCTTGTCGGTGAACTTGACCGCATTCGAGAGCAAATTCAGGAGGACTTGTCGGAGACGTGCCTCGTCGCCGACGATCCCCGCAGGCGCATCCTCGTCGATCAGGCAGCCGAGCTCGATCTCTTTCTCCCAGGCGCGTGGGACGACGATGTCGAGGGCGCCCTCGACGCACTCGCGCAGGTCGAACGGCTCCTGCTCGAGTTCGAGCTTGCCCGCCTCGATCTTCGAGTAGTCGAGGATGTCGTCGATCACGTGCAGCAGGGCGTCGCCGCTCGAGTGGACGACCTGTGCGAACTCGCGCTGCTCGTCTGTCAGCTCTGTGCCGAGCAGGAGGTCGGTCATCCCGATCACGGCGTTCATCGGCGTCCGGATCTCGTGGCTCATCGTGGCGAGGAACGCGCTCTTCGCCTGCGTCGCGGCCTCCGCCTCCTCGCGGGCGCGCTGGAGCTCGCCGAGGTACCGTGCCTTGTCGATCGCCGTCGCGGCGAACGAGGCGAAGACCTTCGCCGTGTTCGCGTGTTCGGCGGTGTAGAAGTCGACCTCGAACGAATCCAGCGTCAGCATCCCGATCAGGCGATCGCCGATCAGCAAGGGAACGGCCATCCATGTCTTGATGCTTCCCTCGCCGTGCACGTCCTCGAACTGCGGGTAGCGCTCAGAGGCGTTCGAGACGATGATCGTCTCGTGCCGCTCGATGAGCCCCCATGCGGGATCGTCGGGCCCGCGGCACGCGTAGCGATGTCGGAGCAGCTCGTCGATGTCCGGATAGCCGTGCCCGGCGAGGATTTCGAACTCGTCGCCGTCCAGCTGCTGGATGCTGGCACTTCGATAGGGAACGACCTTTCCCAGCTCCGACAGGATCAGGTCGAAGACTTCGGACATGCCGAGGGTGCTCCCGAGCGACTCGGCTGCGGCACGCAGTGTCTCCGCCTGTCGACGCGCGGCGCGCTCGGTCTCCAGCAAGCGGGCGTTCTCGATCGCCATCGCGGCCTGAGCTGCGAATGTGGTCGCGAGGTCCGCCAACTCCTCGGTGTAGAAATCGGGCTCGAACTTGTCGACGCTGAGGACGCCGATGACACGGTCGCCGACGATCATCGGGACGCAGAGCCACCCGCGTATGCGTCCGCCGCCGTGTAGCTGACTGGCGAAGTGCGGGTTGTGCGACACGTCGGCGAAGACCTGTCGCCGCCTCGACCGCACCACCTGGCTACCAGGGTTGGTGTCGTCGTCCAGGTCGAAGCCCACCCCGATCATCCCCCCGAGGTCGTCGAAGCCCCGGCCGCTGACGATCACGAGGCGATCGCTCTGGATGACCTGGATGGAGCAGCTGTCGTACGGCACGACCTCCTGCAGCTCGCCGAGAATCGTGTCGAATGTCGCCTCGAGGCTCAGTGTCCTCCCGAGCGCCTGCGTGACCGCCAGCAGCGTTTCGGCGTGCTCGCGAGCGCGCTGGAGCTCGGTGATGTCGTGGTAGATCGCATAGAAGCCGACATGCTGGCCGTCGACTCTGAGCGGCACGAGCATCATCTGCACGTCGACGAGCTTCCCGTCCTTCCGTACGCGCCGTGTGATCCGGTCGACACGACCTCGCTCGAGCGCCTCGTGGGTGACGTCACGGCCCTCGTCCCGGAAGTCGTCGTCGAGGACGAGGTCGTCGATCAGCCGCCCGACCGCCTCGTCGGGCGACCACCCGAAGAGGTCCGCCGCGGCCGGGTTCCAACTCGTGACCCGCTCGGCTGCGTCCATGACGACGATCGCGACCGGGCTGACCTCGACGAGCGACTCGAAATACTGCTTCTGACGATCGATCTCGGCAGCAGCCTCCTTCTGCTCCGTGACGTCGATCATGAAGCCCTGCAGATGGGTCGCCGCGCCGTGGTCGTCCCGCACGATCCAGGCGTCGTCCCTGACCCAGATCACCCTCCCGTCGGCCGCACGGACGCGGTACTCGAGGGACCAGCGTTCGTCATTGGCTTCGAGATGTGCGACGGTGCGGTGGAGCGTCGCGTCGCGATCCTCGGGTAGGAGGAGCGACTCGAAGAAGCCGGCATCGAGCCACGCGTCCGTTGGGTAGCCGAAGATCTGCTCCACACGTGGGCTGATGTAGACGGGGATCCCGCCCGTGTCGCCGGAGGCATCCGGCTTGTCCGTGTACACGACGAGCGGCAGCTCCTCGACGAGCCCGCGGTAGCGCTGTTCGGCGATCCGCTGCGCCTCGAAGAGGCGCGCGTTCTCGAGCGCCAGGCTCAGGCCACCCGCGAGCGCGGCAAGGGTTCGCGCGTCGGAGTCGGTAAACGCGTGCTCGCGGTCCACGTTCTGCAGCGAGATGACGCCGATCGCGCGTGATCCGGTGAGGACGGGTATCCAGATTCCCGACCTCGCAGGCTCTCCCGAGAGAACTCGCGGGTTCCCGTACCGCTCGCTCGCCTCGGCCAGGTTCTCGCTGATGATCAGCGGTTCACGCGTCTCCATCGCATGGCGCCGGAAGCCGATCAGTGGCAGCGGGTCGTTCTGGTATCGGACGCCGCGCTCGATCGTGTACGGAAACCGCAGCAGCCGGGCATCGTCGTCGTACACGGCGATGTCGACCACCTGCGCGTCGAACACGGCCTGGAGCTTGTCGCCGACGATGTCGTAGATCGCCTGCGGATCGAGCGTCCCGGCGATCGCCTGCTGAACGCTCGTGATGAACGCGAGCTCGACGTTGCGCCGGCGCGTCTCCTCGATCGCCCGCGCTCGGGAGAGGGCGGCTCCGACGTGCTGACCGACGTACGCGAGGAGTTCCTTGTCCTTCTCCGTGTAGCTGAAGTCCTTCGTGTAGGACTGGACAACGAGCGCGCCCACCGTCCGCCCCTCGGACGTGAGGGGAACTCCGAGCCAGTCCTCGCTCATCTCGCCCCAGAACTCGAACTCGCCTTGCGCGATCAGCTCCTGTACCCGCTGCTTCGGGAGCCATTGCGGTTCGCCGGTTCGGAGCACATACGCGGTCATCCCCCTCGCCTCCCGGCTACCGAACTCGACCCACGTGCTGGCGTCCGGCCAGTCGACGTCCACCTCGTCGGTCCAGTAGGGCCAGTTGATCAGCTGCCGTGCCTCGTCGTAGAGCGCGATGAAGAAGTTCCTCGCGTACATGAGCTCGCCGATGACGGCGTGCACCGCCCGGTAGAACTCGTGCAAGTCCTGCGCCGTGCTCGCGAGCTCGGCTATCCGATAGAGGGCGTGCTGCACGCTCTCCGCGCGCCGGAGCTCCGACGTCGGATCGAGGCCCTCCCGCATCTCGCGCGAGTATCCCGCGCGGAGCCGGGGGCGTCTAGGCGGGCCCTCGCGGCGTGTGCGCTAGCGTGCCGTCCGGTGATGCGAGGAGAGGCGAATCCCGGGTGAAGGGCGCGCTCGTTCGCGAGGTCGGGGGTGTGCCCGAGGTCGGCGAGGTCGCCGACCCCGATGACGAGGCCATCGAGGTCCTCGCGGCTCCGATCAACCCCATCGATCTCGCGGTCTCTCGCGGAATCCTCGCTACCGGTCACCCGGAGCTTCCGTACGTCCCGGGCTGCGAGGCGGTCGGCCGGACCGCCGACGGCAGGCTCGTGTGGGTCTTCGGCGGCTCGCTCGGGCGGACCGCGAACGGAGGGATGGGCGAGCGCGTCGCGATCGGCGACGCACACGCGGTCGAGGTCCCGGACGGCGCGGACGCGGCTGTCGCAGCCGGTCTCGGGATCGCCGGACTCGCCGGCTGGCTGCCGTTCGCGTGGCGCGCGCCGCTGAAAGGCGGCGAGAACGTCCTCGTCCTCGGAGCCACCGGGTCGGTGGGCCTCGTGGCGGTGCAGACGGCGAAGCTCCTTGGCGCAGCTCGTGTCGTCGCGGCCGGTCGGAGCGCTGCGGGACTCGAGCGCGCGCTCGAGCACGGGGCCGACGCGACGCTCCACCTGGGCGGCGGAGACGATCTCGTCGCCTCCTTCAAGGACGCGTTCGACGGCGAGGGCCCGAACTACGTCTTCGATCCCCTCTGGGGCGAGCCGGCGGCTGCCGCGGTACAGGCTGCCGTGACCTGGTCGACGGTCGTGAACCTCGGACAGTCGGCAGGGGCGACCTCCGAGCTCGCCTCCGCGGCGGTGCGCTTCAAGAGCCTCTCGATCCTCGGGCACACGAACTACGCCGTGCCGCCGGGCGAGCTCGCCGACCACTACGGCCGCCTCGTTCGGCACGTGCTGGCTGGGGAGATCAGGTTCGAGGTCGAACGGGTTCCGCTGGACTCGGTCGCGGATGCGTGGCGCCGTCAGGCGGAAGGCGCCGGGACGAAGCTCGTCGTGGTGCCCTAGTCCGTTTCCGGTCGTCCCTGCGCGGGAAAGAGACGCGCATGCGCCGGATCTACTGGTTGCTCGGGTGGGTCGCGTGGCGGCTCGGTCGCCGCTACCTCGCGGGGCGCTTCCAGGCTAGGCGCCTGGGTCGCCTGTAGCGGCGATCACGGCGTCGATGTCGGGGAGCTCCGAGCCGAGCATCCACGCCGCCTCGATCGTCTGGCCAGCACGTATGAGGAACGCCGTGCGCATCGGGACGTCGCTCATCCCGAGCGGCTCGAACGAGACGTCGAAGGCGCGCGTCGCGTCGCCGTTCCAGTCGGACAGGAGCGGTACGTCGACGCCGAGGGTTTCCGCCCACGCGCGATGTGACCACGCCGAGTCGCGCGAGATGCCGAACGGCCTGATGCCCGCCGCTTCGAGGTCGTCGCCCCTGTCCCGCAGGAGGTACAGCTCGTTCGTTCAGGTCGGCGACCAGTCGTGGACGTAGAAGCAGAGAAGCGTCAGCCCGTCCCCGAGCACCTCGCTGAGCGGCCTCGGCTCCTCGCGGACCGCGGCCCACACGGACACCCCGGGTACTGCACTGCCCGCATCGAGCACTGCAAGACCATAGTGGGCCGGCCTCGGCTGACGGAGCAGAATCGGGCGGCCCCTCGAGCGCGTCGAGCTCGTGTCTCGCGAGATCCGCGCTCTCGGACGGCACGAACCCGCTACTCGTGTCTCTCTGCAGCTCGGTCTCGCCCCGGTCCGCGACACCGAACTCCTCGCGTTCCGCGGCCTCGTCGTCCGGGCCGGCCGACGAGAACACCCCACGACACCAGGCCAACACGCCCATCTCGGCCTCCTCAGCGTCGGTTCCCGGCCAGCTTCGCACATTCATGTCGATCCCGTCGACGCGCGTCCGTCGTCAGGGTATGAGCAACTCACGACGGAAGGAGTGACCATGCGATACCTGTTGCTGGTGTGCTGGGGCACGGACACGATGAACGAGCAGAACGAGCCTCCGCCGGACGAGGAGCGGTCCGAGGAGGGCTTTCCCTGGCTCGACGACCTGCAGAAGCGCGGCATCTGGGTGACCGGCGATCAGCTCGCCCCGCCGCGCCGCGCGCGCTCGGTGCGCGTGCGCGACGGCAAGCCCATGGTCACGGACGGGCCGTTCACCGAGACGAAGGAAGCCGTCGGCGGCTTCGACATCATCGAGGCAGGCAGCCTCGAGGAGGCAGTCGAGATCGCAGCCGGACATCCCGTCGCGCAGATCGGAACGATCGAGGTCAGGCCGTTCTGGGGCACGTAACGGGCTACGAGCCGCAGCACCATGCCTCGACGCGCGGGAACGACCGCGAGCGGAACTGCTCCGCGACGTTCGCCGCCGCGCGAAGGCCTGTGCCGTTCGTCCTGACGAAGACCCACTGGTCGGCCGCCGGCCACGGGACGAGGAGCCAGCGGCCGTCGGGCGAGGCAGTCGGACGGTCGAGCTGTCCGGCACTGCGGAAGACGACCCGGCGGCCGACGACGACCTCGCTTCCCTGGCCACGACGGCGGATCGTCGCCGGCTCGCCCGCATCCACGCGACCACCCGCTGAGCGCTCGATGACCTTTCCCGCGGCGACGTCGTACAGGGAGACGCGACCGGGCCGGTCCGAGTGCGCGAGGACGAATCCTTTCCCCGGGCGCCAGGCGAACGGGCCGCGGTACCCGGCGACGACGAGGCGATCTCCCGTGCCGTCGCCCGCGACGACCCGCAGCCCGGTCCGGTCGACGTACGCGATCCGCGTGTCGGTTTCCGTCCCTGTCCAACGGGGTGAGCGGACGCCCGGTCGCGCCAGCGTCCACCGTACGTCACCGTCGGGCTCGAGCGCCGCGAGCTCGTTCGCGCCGGCGGCGACGACGAAACGGCCGAACGGCGACCAGCTCGCCTCGCGGTAGCGCCCGAGCAGCCGCTTCGCACCGTCCTCCTGCACGATCCAGACTCCCGCGTCCGACGCGACGAGCAGGCGGCCCGGCGCAGGGAGCGAGAACAGCGCGGGCTGTGCCCGCTCGATCCCGACCGTCTCGCGGAGCCCGTCGAGCACCGCTCTGCCGGGCGGGCTCAGGATCGCCGCGAGCAGCGCAGCGGCGACGGCGACGGCGATGACGGGGCGCAGCATCTTGCGCCGGCGCTCGACGGGCTCCCGCTCCCCGAAAGCCACCTCGAGGACGATCCAGCTGCGTCCGCGCGCCTCCGATTCCCCGGGGATCTCGATCCGCTCGAGGTCGTGCTTCACAGCTCGTCTCCCAGCGCATCGAGGCCCCGCCGGAGCCGCGAATTGACCGTGCCGCGCGGCAGGTCGAGCGCATCCGCGATCTCGCCTGGCGTGAACTCGAGGAGGTAGCGCATGACGATCACCGCACGGTGCTCGGGCGAGAGGCGGGCGAGCGCGGCGAGCGTGTCGTCGTCGCTCCCGGGCTGGGGCGGCGCCGAAACGGTGTCGAGGAGCTCGACCTCGCCGCGAAGAGCCCGAGCCCGGGTCCAGTCGATCGCGCGGTTGACGGCGATCCGGTGCAGCCACGGCCCGAATGGCCGACCCCGGTCGAAGCGGTCGAGCGCGCGGATCGCGGCGAGGAACGACTCCTGGGCGATGTCCTCGGCAGCGGCGGCGTCGTGCGTGACGAGGTACGCGGCACGGAACGCACGCGGCCAGTGCATCCGGAAGAGCGCCTCGAGATCCGAGACCGATCCTCGCTGCGCGCCGCGCACGCGGGCGCGCTCGTCCCGACACGCGCGCATCCGGTGCCCAGGGTACGACGGGACCCGCTCGAGAGGTCCATGCCCGAGATACGAGAGCCCTGCCTCGTGAGGTCCAGGGACCCGGACGGCGCCGGCGCGCGTACTCGGGGCATGGACAGGCGACGATTCCTCGTTTCGGCGGCGAGCTTGCCCCTCACGCTTGCGTTCGGGTCCCGGGCGCATGCGTCGCCGCCCGAGTCCGTCGTGCTCGTCACGGCGGACCTCGAGAGCCACGTCGTGGTGCTCGATCCCGACCGGGCACGAGTCCTGGCGCGGATCCGAACCGCTCCCGGGCCACGCAGCATCGAGCGCGTCGGCAGGCGGAGCGCGCTCGTCGCGCATACGCAGCACGGCCGGCTCTCGATCGTCGACGCCGCCGAGCGCGCCGTGCGCGTCGAGCTCGACGAGTTCGCGGCGCCTCGGTACACGGCCGCGCACCCGAAACGGAGGATCGCGTACGTCACCGACTCTGCCGCCGAAGAGGTGGTCGCCGTCGACACCGAGAGCGGGCGCGTCGTCTCGCGGGTACGGGTTCCCGGGCCCGCACGACACGTCTCGCTCGATCGTGACGGCACGGTCCTCTGGGCCGCGCTCGGCTCCAGGGCCGAACGGCTCGCCGTCCTCGACCTCGCCGATCCGCTGCGGCCACGACTCGAGCGGACGTTCGCTCCGCCCCATCTCGCACACGACGTCGTCTTCGCCCGGGATGGTCATGTCTGGGTGACGTCCGGCGACGGGCGCCGCGTCGGCATCTTCCGGCGGGATAGGCAGCTCGTGCGTCTGCTCGCCGCCGATCGCGCGCCACAGCACGTCGCGTTCGTCGGCAGCTACGCGCTCGTCGCGAGCGGCGACGACGGCACGGTGCGCGTGCACCGGCCGGACGGCCTGCTCGTGCGGCGCGGCTCCGTCGCGGTCGGTTCGTACAACGTCTCCGTCGCCGGCCCCCGCGCAGCGACGCCCTCTCTCTCGCAGGGCACGGTCAGCATCCTCGACGCAAATGGTCGTGTCCGCGCGTCACGGACGGTGGCGCGCGCCGCGCACGACGCCTGCTTCGTCCTCGGCTCATGAAAGGAGCACTCGAATGAAGCTCTTGCTCGTCCTCGGTGCGAGTCTCGCGCTCGTATCCGCCGTCACTGCAGGTGCAGCGAAGGGCGACGGATCTCCGTACACGCCTGGGCTCGTCCAGGGGGCGGAGGGTGTCGTCTCTCCGGATCGCGCCGTTCGGTTCGTGACGCTCGCGACGCGGAGGTCCACCGTCGTCGCCGCGATCCGTGTGCGCACAGGGAAGGTCGTTCGCAGCAACGTGCTCCGCGGCTTCTACGGCGTGCCGATCGTCGCCTGGGACAACTCGACGGGCGGCGTCTCCGCCGACGGCAAGACGCTCGTGCTCGGCTCCTACGGGCCACTTCCCGGAGACGCCGGGGTGACGCGCTTCGCCGTTCTGCACGCGAAGACACTGAGGAAGTCGCGCGTCCTCGCGCTCCGCGGCTCGTGGGCGTACGACGCGATCTCGCCGGACGGCTCGAAGATCTTTCTCATCGAGTACCTCGCCGCGGGCCAGAACCCGCACTACCGGGTGCGCTCGGCCGACCTGCGAACCGGGCAGCTCGATGCCGAGGCGATCGTCGACCGCCGCGAGGACGAGGTGCTGATGCGCGGGCAGCCCGTCACTCGCGCTGCGAGCTCGGACGGTAGGTGGGCGTACACGCTGTACGCGCGCCCGAAGCACGGCCCGTTCGTGCATGCGCTCGACACCGCCCGCGGGGAGGCGTACTGCGTCGACCTGCCGCTCCGTCTCCGGCAGCTCGAGCAGATGGCGCTCCGCCTCCGGATGCGTCGCGACGGTGCGCTCGAGATCCGGAGCCGCCATGCGCGGCTCGCCCTCGTCGATACGGAGACGCTCGAGCTTCGGAGCTAGACCACCGCGGGCACGGCTTCGGTCGCGTCCGCGATCGCGCGCGCCACGTCGACGATGTCCCGGTTCGAGTTGTAGATCCGCAGCTGCCGATCGGCCGACGAGCCGCGACCGACTATGTCGGCGATTCCCTCCAGCTCCCGCTCGGAGCCGAGCTCGACCGCGTGCGGGCGGAGCTCATCGAGGGTCCTGCGGATCAGCCGTGCGACCGGGACGCGGTTGCGGCTCCCGGTCGCGAGATCCATCACCGGCGCTTCGAGCCCGTACCGTGCGGCGAGCCACTTGTTCTCGCTGGTGAGGATCCGGTGGTACGAGGGGATCTCCTCGCCCGCCTCGTACTGCTCGCACAGCTGCTTCACGAGCGCTTGGCAGTACGCGGCGATCGCAACGGCGTCCTCGACGCGCGTGACCGCATCGCAGATGCGTATCTCGACCGTGCCGAGGCGTGGATGGAGCCGGATGTCCCACCAGATGTGCGTGTAGTCCGCGATGCACCCCGTGCGCTCGAGCTGGCCGACGACGGACGCGTAGTCGGCGTAGTCGCGGAAGCGCGGCGGAGGACCGGAGCGCGGAAACGCCGAGAAGACCATCTGGCGGCTCGACGCGAGCCCCGTGGGCTCGCCGCGCCAGAACGGGGAGCTCGCCGAGAGCGCGAGGAGCGGCGCGAGCTGCGGAAGCAGCCCGTTCACGACCTGGATCGCCTTCTCCGGATCGTCGATCGCGACGTGCACGTGCATGCCGAAGATGAGCTCGCGCCGTGCGACGTACTGCATCTGGTCGATGAGCGCGTGGTAGCGGTCCTTCGCCGTGATCCGCTGGCGCTCGAAGAGACTGAACGGATGCGTCCCGGCCGAGCCGACGCGCGTGTGGCGCTCGTGCGCGATCTCGGTGACGTAACCCCGAAGCGTCGTCAGCCAGCGCATGACGTCGCCGGCGTTCCGGCACACGGGTGTCGTGATCTCCAGCACGGACTGCATGAGCTCGGCGTTGATCCGGGCCTCGAGCTCGTGGCCGGTGACGGCGTCGAGCATCGTCTCGATGTGCTGCACGAGGTCGAACGACTCGGGATCGAGGAGTTGGTACTCCTCCTCGACGCCGAGCGTGTACGGGCTCCCCGAGCCGAACCTGTGGTCGAGCACGCTCTCCGCCGGCTCCGAGCCGTTGCCGGTGATGGACGAGGGGAAGGCCTGCTTCCCGGTCACGGAAGGACCGCTTCGACCTCGATCTCGACCTTCCAGCGCGGGTCGAAGAGGCCTGCGAGCACGGTCGTGTTGGCGGGCCGCACGTCCCCGAACACCTCGCCGTGCGCCCTCGCGAAGCCGTCGAAGTCGTCGGCGTTCACGAGGTAGACGCGCGTCCGGACGACGTTGGCAAGGCTCGTGCCTGCCTGCTCGAGGGCGGTGCGGATGAGGTCGAAGCACACGTGTGTCTGCTCGTAGATGTCCTCCGGCGGCGACGAGCCGTCGGCGGGATTGGCGGCCGTTCCGGAGACGTGCACTCGATCGCCGACGACGACGGCGCGCGAGTAGCCGACGATCGGCTCGTACGCGCCCGTTCCTGCGATGTTCCGGCGCTCCATGGCGCGTCTAGTATCGCCGCGCGTGCAGGCCCTTCGCCAGATCGAAGGCTGGCCGGTGGAGTTCGCCGCCGCGGGCGCGGTCGACGCGCACGGGCAGATCAGCACGCACGGCGAGACGACGCCGTCTCTTCGCCTCGCGTCCCTCTCGAAGCCGGTCGCCGCGCTCGCGACACTCGTCGCGGCGGAGGAGGGCGTCGTCGACCTCGACGAGCCCGCGGGCCCGCCGGGCTCCACGGTCCGCCATCTGCTCGCGCACACGAGCGGCTTGCCGTTCGAGGGCACGGAGCCGATCGCGCGACCCGAGCACCGCCGGATCTACTCGAACGAGGGTTTCCGAGTGCTCGCCTCACACCTGGCCGCGCGCGCCGAGATGCCGTTCCCGCAGTACGTGCGCGAAGCCGTTTGCGCACCGCTCGGGATCGGGCTCGAGTCCGAGGGCGACCCGGCCGCCGGCATGCACGGCTCGCTCGACGACGTGCTCGCGATCGGGCGCGAGCTGCTCGTGCCTCGGCTCGTCGCGGACGAGACGCGCGACGAGATGGTGTCGGTCCAGTTCGTAGGGCTCGCCGGCGTCCTCCCCGAGTACGGCCGCTTCGATCCGCTCGACTGGGGCCTCGGGGTGCAGCTGAACACACGGCCGCCGACCTGGATGGGGACGCGCACGTCGTCCCGTGCGTTCGGCCACTTCGGCGGCTCGGGGACGTTCCTCTGGGTCGATCCGGAGGCGAGTGTCGTGTGCGCGGCGCTCACGACGCGGAACTTCGGCGAGTGGGCGAAGGAGGCGTGGCCGCGCTTCGCCGATGCCGTGCTCGACGAGCTCGCTGCCGACGGTGACGTGGCGTTAGGCGCGGGGCCACCGTCGTCCTAGACTCCGAGGCGGTGCTCGTCGACTGCGACATCCATCTCGGCTACGACCGGCCTCGACGATCTCGTCCCGTACCTCGACGCACCGACGCGCGAGCTCGTCGTCCACTCGGGGTCGCACGGCCTGTCGATGCCCTCGTACCCGTGGAATCACCCGACGGGCTTGATCCGGCGAGATGTGTATGCGGACGACGACGGTGGCGTTGGTTCCGACTTCGTCGTCGGTCTCTCGCTCGACACGCTGCGCGACCGTCACCTCGACCGCTATGCATCGACATCGGGATCGTCGAGCCCGACGAGGCCGCGGCATTTCCGATCCTCCCGAACGCGCAGCTCGCGGCGAAGCTCTGCACGGCGTACAACGACTTCTTGCTCGAGCGGTGGCTCCAGGAGGAGCCGAGGCTTCGAGGGATGCTCGTCGTCCCGGCGCAGTATCCGGAGTCGGCCGCTCAGGAGATCCGCAGAGTCGGGGGTCGCGACGAGTTCGTCGGAGTCTTCCTGCCGGGGGCGGCCCGCGTGCCGTACGGGAACCCGGTGTACGACCCGATGTGGGAGGCGCTCGACGAGCTGGCGCTCCCGGTCGCCGTGCACATGCACTTCGAGAGCGTGGGAATCGGCGGCCCGGTGACGGCTGCGGGCATGCCCGACTACTACGTCGAGTACCACACGCTGTGCGGCTCGGGCATGTACGGGCACTTCGTCTCGATCCTCTGCCACGGGATATTCGAGCGGTTCCCGAACACACGTCTCGCCATGGTGGAAGGAGGGCTCGTGCCGTTCGTCGGGTTCCTGTGGCGTCTGGACACGAACTGGAAGTCCTGCCGCAACGAGATTCCCTGGTGTCGCAGGCCTCCGTCCGAATACGTGTGGGAGCACGTGCGGTTCGCGACGCAGCCACTCGAGACCCCTGACGACCCGGAGCTGCTCGTGCGCGCGATCGAGGGCCTGCGTCCGTGGGACACGCTCATGTTTGCCAGCGACTTCCCGCACTGGGACTTCGACGAGCCCGAGCAGACCCTCGGGCTGCTGCCTGCCGAGTGGCGCGAGGCGGTGCGCTCGCAGAACGCGTGCGACTTCTTCCGCCTTCCGGCGCCCGTCCGGGCGTGAGGGTTCGCGAGGCGCGCTTCCCGCGCGAAATTCTCCCCGAGCCCGGAGAGGTGCGGTTGGTGGAGGTCGGCACGCAGCGGGTCGGGCTTTACCGCGTCGGCGCCGAGTTCCACGCGCTGGCCGACCGCTGCCCGCACCGGGGCGCGCCGCTCTGCTCGGGAGTCGTCGCGACCCCGATCCACGTCGACGAGGGGCAGCTGACTACCGGCGAGGCCGACAGCGTCGTGCGCTGCCCGTGGCACAAGTGGGAGTTCGAGATCGCGAGCGGCCGCTGCGTCGTCGACGATCGCCTGCGCGTTCGCCGGTACACCGTTCGCGAGGACGGAGACGGCGTCGTCGTCAGCCTCGACGCGCCCAGCTGACCTAGCCGTCGTCGGCGAACAGTGGCCGCACGAGCTCGTCGAACGTCGACTCGTCGCAGCTCGCGACGACGCACGGTGTCATCGCGGTGACGGTCGCCGTCCGCGGGACGTGCATCGTCAACGCGACCTCGCCGAAGAACTCGCCGGCCTTCAGGATCCGCCGCTCGCCGAGTGCCGATTGCGAGACACCCGCTACCCCCGAGAGGAGGACGAAGAAGCGGTCGCCCGGCTCGCCCTCGCGAACGAGCACTGTCCCCGGCGTGACCTCCTCGCGCTGCATGCGGTCTGCGAGCTTCGTCAGCGTCTCGCCGGCGAGGTCCGCGAACAGCCCGACACGCGCGAGCTCGGTAACCGATGCCGGGACGTGCCGCGGAGACACGGCAGTACGGTACCCGCGTGGCGATCCTGGCCGGATGGCAGTTCTGCCCGCGCTGCCAAGCGGATCTGACGCGCCTCGACGGACGCGTGGAGTGCGCGTCGTGCGGGTTCGTCCGCTACGCCAATCCGGTCCCCGCGGTCGCCGCGCTCGTCGTCGACGCCGACCGACGTCTGCTCCTCGGGCGGCGGGCGTTCGAGCCTGATGCCGGGATGTGGGACACGATCGGCGGCTTCGTCGACGAGGAGGAGGACGTCCACGATGCGCTCCAGCGCGAGGTGCTCGAGGAGACGGGGCTCGAGGTCGAAGTCGGCGACTTCGTCGGCGCGTTCAGCGATCGCTACGGATCGGCCGACGACGCGCCGACGGCGCTCAATCTCGTCTTCGAGGCTCGCGTGCTCGGCGGGGAGCCGCAGCCCGCAGACGACGTGTCGGAGCTCGCCTGGTTCACCCGTGACGCGCTACCAGGAGACGACGAGCTCGCCTTCCGCTGGATCGGGAAGGCGCTCCGCCGCTGGGCACACGAACACCCCGATCGGTGACGACGACGCCGTCCGCGACAGCGGCGGCCTTCAGGGATTGCGCGAGAGCGGGATCCGCATCGCGGACTCCGCTCTCTGCGGGACGACCTTGAATAGACCGAGGGGCCGGCAGAACCGGCCCATCGGTTAGGGGAGGGGGAGGGGGAAGCCTCAGAAACCTGCCCGCAGGTCCTCGAAAAACCTGCTGCAAAGAGGTCCTATCAGGTCCAGGCGCGTGGGGGAAGTGCGGTTCGGGCGAAGGTCAGGCGGCGAAGCCGAGCGACTTCTCGAGCATCGACTTCGGCTGGGCGCCCACCGCCGCTGCTGCGGGCTCGCCGTCCTTGAAGAGGATCATCGTCGGAATCGACATCACGCCGTACTTCATGGACAGGGCCTGCTCTTCGTCGATGTTCACCTTCACGAGCTTGACCTCGTCCTTCCGCTCCTCCGCGATCTTCTCGAGGACGGGAGCGACGGCGTGGCACGGACCGCACCACTCGGCCCAGAAGTCGACGATGACCGGGGTCTCGCTCTTCAGGACTTCCTGCTCGAAGGTGGCTTCCGTGACGTCAAGTGCCATGAGACTCATTCGTTCCTTTCATGCGTGTCATTTGCGAGTGCCGGGTTCTTGAACGACGAGACCGCCGAAACCCTTCCCTAGACTGGATTCCCTGTGACGCAGATCTTCACACCGCTCCCGGACAAGCCCGATCACAACGCGCTCGAGCTCGAGATTCTCGACACGTGGGAGCGCGAGGGCACGTTTGCGGCGCTCCGTGAGCGGAACGCGAATGGCCCCCTGTTCAGCTTCGTGGACGGGCCGGTCACGGCCAACAGGATGGTGCTCGCCGTCCACACGGCCTGGGGCCGGACGCTGAAGGACGTCTTCCAGCGCTACAAGGCGATGCGCGGCTTCCATCAGCGTTACCAGAACGGGTTCGACTGCCAGGGCCTCTGGATCGAGGTCGGCGTCGAGCGTGAGCTCGGGCTCAACTCGAAGCGCGAGATCGAGGAGTTCGGGCTCGCCGAGTTCGCCCGTCGCTGCCGCGAGGTGGTCGTGAAGTCCTCGCGCGCCCTCACCGACGGGTCCGTTCGGCTCGGTCAGTGGATGGACTGGGGCCGCGACTACTTCACGTTCTCCGACACGAACATCGAGTACATCTGGAAGTTCCTGAAGATCGTCCACGAGCGCGGCTGGCTCGTGCTCGGCCACCGATCGACCGAGTGGTGTCCGCGCTGCGGCACGTCGATCTCCGCGCACGAGCTCCACGGGAGCTACGAGGACCGCATCGACCCCTCGCTCTACGTGCGCTTCCCGCTCCTCGAGCGCGAGCATGAGGCGCTCGTCGTCTGGACGACGACTCCGTGGACGCTCCCGGCGAACGTGGCCGCCGCAGTGAATCCCGGCGCCGAGTACGGCCTTCTCGAGACCGGCGACTGGGTCGCGGTCGCACTGGCACCCGACGAGACGTTCACGAGGCGCGCGCGAGGCGAGGAGCTTGTCGGGCTCCGGTACAAGGGCCCGTTCGACACGCTCGGCCCCGGCTCGTCGATCGAGCACCGAGTCATCCCGTGGGACGACGTCGACCTCGCGACCGGAACGGGCATCGTCCACATCGCGCCCGGCTGTGGAGCCGAGGACTTCGACCTCTCGCGCGTGCACGACCTGCCCGTGCTGACGCCGGTCGACGAGTCGGGCCACTTCTACGAGGACTACGGCTGGTTGCACGGCATCTCGACGGGAGAAGCCGCCGAGCAGATCGTCTCGGACCTCGGCGACCGCGGCCTGCTCGTTCGCGCTGGGACGTACGAGCACTCCTATCCCTTCTGCTG
>DASTWH010000406.1:0-8594 GCA_035758735.1 Gaiellaceae bacterium | reverse complement strand
TCGAGCGGCGCCTCGTCGGGAGCGAGCGTGCAGGTGGACAACACCGCACCGTCGATCGCGACCGTGCTCGCGAACGCCACGACGAACGAGGCGGGTTGGCTCGCGCAGGGAGGGACGTACCGCGTCTACGCGAACGTCGCCGACCTGCCCTCGGGCTCGGGCGCCGCGAGCGGCGTCGACGTGCCGTCGATCACCGCGAACGTCGGGAACGTCACGGCGGGCCGGACGGCCGTCGCTCTCTCGGCGAGCGGATGTCCCTGCACGGTCGGCGGGTCGACGTACGCGTACCGAACAGCCGCCCTCACGGCCGACAGTCCGCTGTCCGGATCGAAGACGTTCACGACGAGCGCGAGCGACAACCTCGGCTCCACGACGAACCAGAGTGACAGCGCGACCGTCGACAACACGGCGCCCACGCTCTCGACGCTGCAGATGTTCGACACGGACGACGACGGCAAAGTCGACCAGGTGAAGGCGACCTTCGGTGAGACGCTGACCGCCTACTCGGCTGGGACCGCCCCCTGGAGCCTGGCGAACGCGCCGGGAGGCGCGTCGAACACGCTCGCGAGCGTGTCTGTTGCGACGACCGTCGCGACGCTGACCCTGAACGAGGGGATCGTGAACACCGCCTCGGGAGCCTTCACGGTCGCGCTCTCTGCGAACGCGAACGGCGTCCGTGACCTCGCCGGCAACCAGGCCTCGTTCTCGTCGACAGCGGTGGTGGACAGGGCGGCACCCGTCGCCGTGGACGTCCAAGCTGGCAATGGCACGGGCACGGCGGGGCGGATCGACAGCGGGGACGTGGTCACGTACACGTTCTCCGAGGCCATGTCGGCGAGCTCGATCAAGAGTGGCTGGTCCGGAGCCTCGCTCGCGGTGACCGTGGCCATCGGAAACAACGGCTCGAACGATACGGTCGCCGTTTCGACAGCAGGAGTCGATCTCGGAGCGATCGCCACGGGTGGCGACTACATCTCGAGCAGCCGAACGGTGAACGCCACGATGGCCCTGAGCGGCTCGACGCTGACGCTGACGTTCACGAGCACGGCGCCCAACGGCCAGCTGGACACGGTCGCCACCAGCACGATGGTCTGGATGCCGTCCACGTCGGTCGCCGATCCGGCCGGAAACGCGATGAGCGGCACTTCGGTCACGCAGTCCGGAGCGCCGAAGCGCAACTTCTAGTTCGTCGGGCCGGGCAAACGTAGACTCGATCCGTGGCCTGCATCCTGCTGGACATCGACGGCGTGCTGCACGTCTCCGGCGAGCCGATCCGCGGCGTGCCCGAGGCCGTGTCCGAGCTCCGTCGCGGCGGTCACGCCCTCCGCTTCGTCACGAACAACTCGACGCGGCCGCGTGCGCGACTCGCCGAGGAGTTGCGTCAGATGGGATTCACCGTCGAGGCGGAGGAGCTCCAGACGACGCCGGGCGCGGCCGTCCGCGAGCTCGCGGGGAAGCGCGTGCTGGCCCTCGTCATGCCCGGGATCGTCTCCGACCTGGACGGGCTGGAGCTCGTCGGGGACCATGCGGACGCCGTTCTCATCGGTGGCTGCGACGAGACCCTGGAGCCAAACCAGGTGTTCAGCTACATGAATCTCGCGCGCGCCTTCGACGAGATCCAGATGGGCGCGTCGCTCTACTGCCTCCACAAGAACAAGTGGTGGCAGACGAGCCGTGGCCCGATGCTCGACTCCGGCGCGTTCGTGGCCGGTCTCGAGTACGCGACCGGGGTCGAGGCGACGGTGCTCGGCAAGCCCAGCCCGTCCTACTTCGCAGCGGCGCTCGATGCGCTCGACGCGGAGCCCGAGCTGACCTGGCTCGTGACCGACGACGTCGACGCCGACGTGCGCGGTGCGCGCTTGTTCGGGATGAAGACCGCGCTCGTGCGAACCGGCAAGTTCCGGCCCGAGGCGCTCGAGTCGGCGGACACGACGCCGGACATCGTCGTCTCGTCGCTCGCTCACTTCCCCGCGCTGCTCGAGGAGGACCTGACGGGCGGCGGCTGGGCACCGTGAGGTGAAGGTGGGCGTCGACATCATCGAGATCGAGCGGATCGAGCGGGCGCTCGAGCGGCCGGGGTTCCGCGAGCGCTGTTTCACCGAGGCGGAGCGGGCGTACTGCGACTCCCGTGCTCGGCCCGCACAGAGTTACGCGGGCAGGTTTGCCGGGAAGGAGGCCGTCGGCAAGGCGTTGGGCTGCGGCGTTCGCTTCACCTGGAAGGAGATCGAGATCGTCGGTAGGCCGAAGCCCGGCGTGCGGCTCTCCGGGAGGACTGCAGCCTTCGCCGAGAAGGTGCGAGCCGGCGCGATCGACCTGTCGATGACGCACTCCCGCGAGATCGCCGCCGCGATCGCGGTCGTCTCGCCGCGCGGGGATGGCTAGGAGCTTCGAGGCGCTCTACTCCGCGGCCGAGATGCGGGCGGCCGAGGAGCGGTATCCCGGCTACCCCGACACGATCCCCGAACTCATGGAGCGCGCCGGGAGCGCCGTCGCGCACGAGGCGATGCTCGCGTATCCAGCCGCAACGCGCTTCGCGTGCGCCTGCGGGGGTGGCTCGAACGGCGGCGACGGACGGGTCGCGGCCCGCGTGCTGCGCGAGGCCGGCCACGTCGCCGACGAGGTCGAGGACGGGCTCGACGACTACGACGTGGTCGTCGACGCGCTCTTCGGGACCGGCTTCCACGGCGCGCCGCGTCAGGAGGCGGCTGCGATCGTCGAGCGGATCAACGCGTCGGCGGCGGCAGTCGTCTCGGTCGATCTTCCGTCCGGTGTCGACGCCTCGACCGGCGAGGTTGCGGGTGCCGTTGTCGACGCGGATCTGACGGTGACCTTCCACGCGCCGAAGGTCGGCCTCGCGATTGGACCGGGGCGGTTCCACGCCGGTCGCGTCGTCGTGGCCGACATCGGGCTCGACGACGCGCCGACGGAGATCAGGCGCGTCCGAGCCGCGATTCTCGATGCGGTTCCACGACGCGGGACGACGGACACGAAGTACAGCGCCGGGGCCGTGGTCGTCGTGGGTGGGCAGCCGGGCATGACCGGCGCTGCCTGCCTGACCGCGATGGCGGCGCTTCGTGCGGACGCCGGCTACGTGACCCTGGCGGTGCCGATCGAGTCGCTCGCGACCGCAGAGGTGATCGCGCTCGAGCCTGTGAAGGTGGGGTGGGCGGACGACGACGCTGTCGAGACGATCGCCTCGGCCGCCGAGCGCGCGGGGGCGCTCGCGATCGGCCCCGGGCTCGGTAGGGGTTCGGGTCGTCGTGACCTCGTGCGCGCCGTGCTCGACCGCGTCGACCTGCCCGCCGTCGTGGACGCCGACGCGCTCTACGACCTCGAGCCCGTGGCCCGTGCAGCTCCCACGATCCTCACTCCTCATGCCGGTGAGCTCGCCCGCCTGCTCGGTCGGGACTCGGCCTGGGTCGGAGAGCACCGGCTCGAGGCCGCGCGAACCGCGGCAGACCGGTTCGGTGCGACGGTTCTCCTGAAGGGGCCGGACACGCTCGTCGCGTCCCCCGGCGGCGCCGTCGTGGTCTCCGACTTCGGCCCGGCGCCGCTGGCGACCGCAGGAACGGGGGACGTTCTGACGGGCGTCGTCGCGTCGTTTCTCTCCAAAGGGCTGGATGCCCCCACCGCCGCAGCGGCCGCTGCCGTCGCGCACGGGCGTGCCGCTCGGCTCGTGCCGCACGTTGCGGGCCTCGTCGCCGGCGATCTCGTCGCGGCTCTGCCCGCAGCGCTCGACGCCTGACGGCCGGGGCGCCAATCGCGGAGAATGCGCCCGTGGAGCGGTCGAGCTTCACCCTCGACCTGGGCGCGATCCGCCGGAACGCCGAGACGCTGCTGCGTGCGGCGGGCGGTGCCGAGCTGTGGGCCGTCGTGAAGGCCGAGGGCTACGGGCACGGCGCGGTCGACGTCTCGAAGGCCGGCCTGGAGGCGGGCGCCACCGCCCTCTGCGTCGCGACGCTGCCCGAGGCGCTCCACCTCCGTGCCGCGCTGCGCAACGCGCGCATCGTCGTCATGGGTCCGGTGTCGGATCGCGAGATCGGCGAGGCTCGCGTCGCCCGCCTCGAGCTCGTGGCCGCCGACGGCCGCATCCCGGAGGGGGTGAAGGTCCACCTCAAGGTCGACACCGGTATGGGGCGCTGGGGGCTCTCGGAGCTTTCGGCGCCGACGCGCGAGGTGGTGGGCGTGATGAGCCATCTCGCCTCGGCGGAGGCGGACCCCGCGTTCACGCAGCTCCAGGTCGACCGCTTCCGCGAGGCGACCGCGCAGCTCGGCTCCCTCACGCGGCACATCGCCAACAGCGCCGCCACGCTGCGGTACGCCGAGGCGCGCTTCGACGCCGTGCGCTGCGGGATCGCGTTGTACGGGATCTCGCCCTTCGGCGCCGACCCGGCCGACGAGGGGCTCGAGCCGGCACTGCGGTGGGAGTCGTACGTCGCACTCGTGAAGCGGCTCGAGCCAGGCGAGAGCACGGGCTACGGCCGCAGGTACGTCGCCGACCGTGCGACCTGGATCGGGATCGTCCCGGTCGGGTACGCGGACGGGTTCCGACGCGACATGACGGGCACGGAGGTGCTCGTCGACGGACGTCGCCGCCGCGTCGTCGGGACGATCTCGATGGACGCGCTCGCCGTCCTGCTCGATGCGGAGCTCCCGATCGGGGCGCCGGTCACGCTCGTCGGTGACGGAGTCCGCGTCGAGGAGCATGCGCGAGTGGCGGGGACCATCGGCTACGAGATCGCCGTGGGTCTCAACACGCGCTCGGGTCGCGCTCGGCGGGTCGCCGTCGATGGATGAGCGTCTCCGCGAGATCCTGAGCGGGGAGGACGCCTGGATCGTCGGCGGCGCCGTTCGGGACGAGCTCCTCCTGCGCCCCGTGCTCGACGTCGATGTGGCCTGCGCCGACCCGCGCGACGCTGCGCACCGGTTCGCGAAGCGGTTCGGCGGCGCCGTCTTCCCCCTCTCCGAACGTCACGGCGCATGGCGCGTCGTCGCCGCCGGGATCGACGAGACGGTGGACTTCACACCGCTCGAGGACGGGCTCGATGCGGACCTCGCGACGCGGGACTTCACGTTCAACGCGATCGCCGAGAGCGTCGAGACCGGGGAGCCGTACGACCCGCACGACGGGCGCGGCGACCTTCGCGCCGGGGTCGTCCGCGCGGTCACGGACACGATCTTCGTCGACGATCCGCACCGGCTCCTGCGCGCGGTTCGCTTCGAGGACGAGCTCGGGTTCCGGATGGACGAGCGCACGGAGGCGCTCCTCCGCACCTCGTGGGCGCTCGTGACGGAGCCGGCCGGTGAACGCGTGCTCGCCGAGCTCCGCCGGCTTTCGCCCGACGGCTATCGGCGGCTCCAGGACGTCGGCCTGCTCGAGCCACTCGGTGGCGTCCTCGACGAGCGCCTCGACGCGCTGGACGATCCCGATTTCCGCCTCGTGGCGGTCTTCGGCGAGAACCTTGCGCGCCTGCCGATCTCCAATGGGCTCAAGCGCTACGCCGCGGCGCTCCGGCGCGCGCGCAAGCCGGACGACTCGTCGCCGCGCGCCATTCACCGCTTCCGTCGGCAGACGGAGCCGTGGGCACTCGACGCGCTCGCATACATCGGAGCGCAGGAGCTCGTCGACGCCGTAGAGGCCGCGCGGCAGGCCGACCCGCCCGCGCCGCTCGTCCGCGGCGACGAGCTCGGGCTCGAGCCCGGTCCCCGGATCGGACGTATCCTCGACGTCATCGACGAGGAGCGGGCAGCGGGGACGATCACGACGCGCGAGGAGGCACTCGCGCTTGCGCGCGAGCGCGCGCGCAAGGAGGAGATGGCATGAGCGTCGACCTGCGGCTCGCGCTCCAGGAGGAGCGTGCCGCCGATCTCGCGGAGCGAGTGCGGCGTCTGCTCGGCCCCTTCACCGGCAACGAGGTCGCCCTCGATGCCGGCACCGGCACCGGCGCGGTCGCGTTCGCCCTCGCGCCGCTCGTGTCCGAGGTGGTGGGGATCGACACGCAGGTCGACTACCTCGACGCCGGCCGCCCGAACGCCCCGGCCAACGTCCGGCTCGTCGAGGGCGACGTCATGGAGCTGCCGTTCGGGTACGCCGAGTTCGATCTCGTCTGCTGTCACCGAGTCCTTCATCACGTCCGCCTGCCGGCGCTTGCGGTCTCCGAGCTCGCCCGCGTCGCGCGTCCGGGCGGGAAGATCCTCATCGCAGACCAGCTCGGATCGGTCGATCCGCTCGTGAGCCTCGAGATGGACCGCTTCGAGCGCCTGCGAGACCCCACGCACCAGCGACTCTTGCCCGAGGCAGACGTTCGTGGGTTCCTCGACGCGAACGATCTCGTCCTCCTCGCCTCCGAGGTGACGCACGAGCACGTCGATCTCGAGCAGCGGCTCACGCTCGCCGGCTTCGACGAGGAGGAGCGCGCGCGGATCCGCGGCGCAGCGCCTGCGAAGCCGTACGAGGTCGAGGTCGGCTGGTACGTCGCCCGCAAGCCGGGCGTGTAGCGGGCCCTCCTACTCGTCGCGGTGCTCGCCGGCGCGGCGGGTGACGAGCCGCGAGAACAGCCGCGGCATCAGGGCCTGCGCGACCGAGGAGATCCGGTATGGGAACCAGGGGACGGTGATCTCCTGCTTCCCACGCTCGACTGCCTTCACGACAGCGCGGGCGACGTCGTCGGCCTCGAGCACGAAGCGGAGGAGAAACCGGCTGCGAAGCTTCGCCCGCTGCGGGAATCCCTCGGTCTCGACGAAGCCCGGAAGGATCGTGTGCACCTGGACCCCGCGCGGTCGCAGGAGCGCGGTCACGGAGCGTGAGAACGCGAGCTGCGCATGCTTCGACGCGGCGTAGGCGCCGGCGGGCGCGAACGCCACGGTGCCCGCGACCGAGACGAGGTTGACGACGTGCGCTCCTTCGTGAAGGCCGGGCGCGAATGCGCGGAGGGTCCAGACGTTCCCGAGGTAGTTCACGTTGATCGCACGCTCGATGCGCTCCGGAGCCACGTCCAGGAAGCTCCCGCGCGCCGGCACGCCCGCGTTGTTCACGAGGACGTCGATTGCGGGATGCCGTTCGAGGACACGCGCCGCGACCTCGTCGACCTGCCCGCGATCGGAGACGTCGCAGAGCTCCCACTCGCCGCCGATCTCGGCCGCGATGCGTTCGAGATGCTCCGTCCGGCGCGCGAGGAGGACGCAGTGCCAGCCCTTGCGGGCGAGCTCCCGGGCGATCGCCTCGCCGATACCCGAGGACGCTCCGGTGATCACCGCGACACGTGTCTCCGCCACCGGCGGCGGACGCTACTAGGATCGCCGCAATGGCCGGCAGGTTCGAAGGCAAGCAGGCGCTCGTGCTGGGCGTGGCGAACCAGCGCTCGATCGCGTGGGCGATCGCGAAGCGCCTCGCGGACGAAGGCGCCGCCGTCGCGTTCACCTACCAGGGCGAGCGGATCGAGAAGAACGTTCGCGACCTCGCGGCTTCCGTCGACAGCCCGCTCGTGACCGAGTGCGACGTCCGCTCCGACGACGACCTCGCCCGCGTGTTCTCCGAGGTCTCCGATGCCTTCGGGGGTGGTCTGGATGTCCTCGTCCACTCGGTCGCGTTCGCCGCAGCCGAAGACCTCGAGGGCCGGTTCGTCGATACGCCGCGGGACCGCTTCTGGATGGCGGTCGACATCAGCGCCTACTCGTTCGTCGCCTGCTCGCGCGCGGCGGAGCCGCTGATGGAAGCGCGCGGCGGAGGGTCCATCGTGACGATGACCTACCTCGGCGGTGAGCGCGCCGTCCCGCACTACAACGTGATGGGCGTGGCCAAGGCGACGCTCGACGCGAGCGTCCGCTACCTCGCATGGGACCTCGGCTTCAAGAACATCCGCGTCAATGCGATCTCCGCGGGCCCCGTGCGCACACTCGCCGCCCGCTCGATCGCGGGGTTCACGACGATGCAGTCGATGTTCGAGGAGCGTGCGCCGCTCCACCGGCAGATCGAGTCGGACGATTGCGGAGCGGCGGCCGCGTACCTCCTGTCGGAGGAGGCCTCGAACGTCTCCGGCACGACGCTGTACGTCGACGCCGGCTACCACGCGATGGGCATGTAGGCGCGTCGCCGCGCGCTCGCACTCAGACGCTCTCGGCGGCGAGCGAGCCGACCGGGACCGCGTACACCCTGACCGGCTCGGACTTGCCCTTGACCGGCAGCTCGCCCAGGCCCTCGACCGCGATTCCGTTGTCGAGCCCACGCCGTGTGTTCTCGTCGATCAGGATCGGCCGGTTCACGACCTTCGTGTGAGCCTCGAGGCGGGCGGCGATGTTCACGGTGTCGCCGACGCATGTGTACGTCGCCCGCTGCTGCGTGCCCGTGTACCCCGCCACGACCTGCCCGGACGCCACGCCGACGCCGATCTCGATCTGCAGCTTGCCTTGCGCAGCCTGCCCCTCGTTGAACAGACGGATGAGTCCGACCATCTGGCGCGAGGCGAGTACAGCTCGCAGCCGATGGTCTTCACGCGGCAAGGGAGCGCCGAAGATCGCCATCAACCCGTCTCCGACCATCTGGTTCACGATCCCGCCCTCGCCACCGATCGCATCCATCATCAGCGTGTAGTAGT